>CAILTC010000375.1 GCA_903837025.1 uncultured Bacteroidota bacterium
AAAGTCAAAAGGTTATTCTTCGGCTTATTTGATTGCATTTAAAAACGGAGAAAAAATTAGTGTTCAAGACGCTCTCAATAATTAATTAACGACAAGTTTAAATTTTTTATATTAAATTTGTCAAAACACTTAAATTTTGAAATTAACAAGAGAAATTAAAACGGCAATATTAGTCATTTCGGCTATTTTACTATTTATTTGGGGATACAGTTTTCTTAAAGGAAGAGATATTTTTGCCAATTATAAAACATTTTACGTCGAATATGATAATGTCGAGGGATTACCAAAATCCGCTCCAGTTACTTTAAATGGCTTAATTATAGGTAAAGTAAATAGTATTAAGTTAGATGCAAATACGGGTAAATTAATAGTCGAATTACAATTAAAAACAGATTTCCCTATCTCAAAATCGAGTGTGGCAAGTATCTATGAGCCTGGTTTTATCGCTGGAAAACAAATTGCAATACTTCCTAACTTTACCGACAAAACAATAGCCGAGGACGGGCAAAAACTTCAAGGAGAAACAAAATTAGGATTAACGGCGTCGTTAACCCAAAAATTAGCTCCAACTCAGGAAAAATTAGAGAAAGTATTGGTAAGTGCCAATATTCTTATTTCGGGTATCAACAATGTCTTGGATAAAAAAGGACAGGAAGATATCAAAAATAGCCTTTCGGGATTGAATAAAACAATCGAACAATTTCACAAAGCTTCTGGAAGTCTTAATACAATTTTAGACGAAAATAAAGGACAAATAAAAGGAGTAGTATCTAACTTTAATAAAGTGTCTAGTGATTTTTCTAAAATTTCGGATTCTTTAAACAAAGCCAATTTAGGTAAAACGGCTAAAGACCTTCAGAAAACATTAGCAAATGTCGATAAAATGATGGCTAACCTTCAAGCAGGAAAAGGCACCATGGGCAAAATGCTAAACGACGAGGCTTTATATAATAATTTAGCCAAGACTTCAAAAGAGTTAGAATTATTATTGCAAGACGTCCGACTCAATCCAACGCGTTATGTCAATGTTTCTCTTTTTGGAAAGAAAAATAAACCTTATGTTGAACCAGTAAAAGATACGGTTTCAAAAGTTAAAAACTAGCAATTATGAGCTATTTAGATAACATCTTATTTGCGATAATTTTGGTTGTAGGGTTTGGATTTTTTTATTCCAATATAAAAAAAATCATTCGAAACATCAATCTTGGTACCGCCATAAATCGCAAAGATAATGCTAAAGCTCGTTGGGCAAACATGGCAATGATTGCTCTTGGACAGTCAAAAATGGTCAAAAAACCTGTTGCAGGAGTCCTCCACATCATTGTTTACGTTGGTTTTATCATCATTAACATCGAATTATTAGAAATTATAATCGATGGTTTATTAGGAACCCATCGAATTTTTGCCTTTTTGGGATCTTTTTATAATTTGCTAATTGGCTCTTTCGAAATCTTGGCTTTATTGGTTTTAGTCGCTGTATTTGTTTTTTGGACAAGAAGAAATATCCTAAAACTAAAACGCTTTGCTAATAAAGATTTAGTAGGTTCTCCCAAAAAAGATGCTAATTATATTCTGTATTTCGAAGTAGTTTTGATGTCTTTATTCTTACTGATGAATGCTTCCGATTTGCATTTGCAAAACATTCCCGGAGGTTTTTCTCATTTTATAAAAGCAGGATCTTTCCCAATAAGTCATTTTATCGAACCGATGTTTAATGGCACTTCGACTAATTTAGTTATGCTCTTAAACGAACTTTTTTGGTGGTTGCATATTATTGGTATTCTATGTTTTATGAACTATTTGTATTTTTCAAAACACCTTCATATCCTGCTAGCTTTCCCCAATACCTATTTTGCGGATCTGAATCAAAAAGGGCAGTTGACTAATCTAGAATCAGTTACCAATGAAGTAAAATTGATGATGGATCCCAACGCTGATCCTTATGCAGCAACACCTGCTAACGAAAATACAGTTCCAAGTAAATTTGGCGCAAGCGATATTCAGGACCTAAATTGGGTACAATTGATGAATGCTTATACCTGCACCGAATGTGGCCGTTGTACCTCGGCATGTCCTGCAAATATAACGGGTAAGAAATTATCGCCTCGTAAAATCATGATGGCGACAAGAGATAGAATCGAAGAAGTAGGTAAAAATATCGATGCTAATAAAGGCGTTTTTGTTCCTGATAACAAAACGTTATTAAACGATTACATCACGCCCGAAGAACTATGGGCTTGTACATCCTGCAATGCATGTGTTGAGGAATGTCCAGTGAATATCAGTCCGCTTTCGATAATTATTGAGATGCGACGCTATTTAGTAATGGAACAAAGCGCTGCTCCACAATCCCTCAATGCTATGATGACCAATATTGAAAATAATGGTGCACCATGGCAATACAACCAGCAAGATCGATTGAATTGGAAAAATGAATAAAATAATTTGGGCGTGACCCTTCGTAAAAAACTACGGGTCGGTCTATACGTTTCCGCTTTTTTTGTTCGGCAAAAAAGCCTCAAAAAAAAGAGCTCCACTTCTATCCCTCACGCAAGTGCACAAAAGAAATAAACAGAATAACCGATTAAACAATATACAATGTCAGAAAGTTTAATAGTACCCACAATGGCCGAAATGTTAGCTCAAGGCAAGCAACCCGAAGTTTTGTTTTGGGTAGGTTGTTCCGGAAGTTTTGATGATAGAGCCAAGAAAATCACCAAAGCATTTGTCCGAATTCTAAATCGAGCCAATGTTTCATTTGCCGTTCTTGGTACTGAAGAAAGTTGCTCTGGTGATCCTGCAAAAAGAGCCGGAAATGAGTTTCTTTTTCAAATGCAGGCGATGACAAATATTGAGGTTTTGAATGCCTATGAAATCAAAAAAATAGTTACCGCTTGTCCGCATTGTTTCAATACATTAAAAAATGAATATCCCGAATTAGGCGGAAAATACGAAGTTTTGCATCACACCGAATTTCTTAAATCCTTGCTCGACGATAAAAGATTAACCATTGAAGGCGGACAATTCAAAGGAAAAAGAATTACCTTTCATGATCCTTGCTATCTGGGAAGAGCCAACAATGTGTATGAAGCACCACGCGATTTAATTCAAAAATTAGATGCCGAATTGGTCGAAATGAAACGTTCCCGTGCCAACGGATTATGTTGCGGAGCTGGTGGCGCACAAATGTTCAAAGATGCTGAACCTGGCAATAAAGAAATAAATGTGGAAAGAACCGAAGACGCATTAGCAACCCAACCAGAAATCATTGCTGCTGCTTGTCCTTTTTGCAATACCATGATGACGGACGGAAT
>CAILTC010000376.1 GCA_903837025.1 uncultured Bacteroidota bacterium
GGTGTGGTTATAAAACCAAATTATGATTCTAGAAGCCGCTTTTCTTTTTATCAAAAAAGGAGTAGAAGAACAATTTGAAAAAGACTTTGAAATTGCTGGTCAATATATAAGTTCTGTTCAAGGTTATTTGGGACATAGTTTACGAAAATGCATCGAACAAGAAAACAAATACATTTTACTTGTTGATTGGGAAAAGCTGGAAGACCACACCATTGGTTTTAGACAATCTGCACCCTATTTAGAATGGAAAAAATTGCTTCATCATTATTACGATCCGTTTCCTATTGTGGAACATTTCGAGATGGTTTTGGAGAATAAAACTAAAAAATAGGATTTCGCTCAGCATCATTTTAGCATCAAATTTAATATGAAAAAAAGAAAAATTGAAATAATGGATACGACGCTTCGCGATGGAGAACAAACATCGGGAGTATCATTTTCTGCTGCAGAAAAACTAACCCTTGCGCAATTATTACTGGAGGAATTAAATATTGACCGCATCGAAATAGCCTCTGCGCGCGTAAGCCAAGGCGAATTTCAAGGCGTAAAAGGGATTATGGCTTGGGCCGAAGAAAAAGGATTCAGCCACCGAATTGAAGTTTTAACCTTTGTTGATGGTGGACTTTCAATAGATTGGATGAAAAAAGCTGGTGCCAAAGTGCAGAATTTATTGACCAAAGGTTCTCTAAATCATTTAACGCATCAATTAAAGAAAACACCTGAGCAACATTTTGCAGAAATTGCACAAACGATTGCATTGGCAAATGAAAACGGAATTGCAACTAACGTTTACCTCGAGGACTGGAGTAACGGTATGCGTAATTCCCCTGAGTATGTTTTTCAATATTTGGATTTTTTGACAACACAAGCTGTCAAAAGAATATTATTACCCGATACTTTAGGAGTTCTAATTCCATCGCAAACGGCTGAATTTATTTCGAAAATTGTCGAAAAATATCCTAGCATTCATTTTGATTTCCATGCTCATAACGACTATGATCTAAGTGTTGCCAATGCTTTGGAAGCAATTAATTCAGGAATACACGGACTTCATGTTACCGTAAACGGAATGGGAGAACGCGCCGGAAATGCTCCATTAGAAAGTGTAGTGGCAGTTATCAACGACTTTTTGCCAGAAATAAAAATCAATGTAAAAGAATCTTCTTTATACTCGGTGAGTAAATTAGTAGAAACATTTACTGGTTATAGAATTCCAGCCAACAAACCTATTGTGGGCGATAATGTGTTTACACAAACAGCAGGAATTCACGCTGATGGCGACAACAAAAACAATCTATATTTTAATGATTTGCTTCCGGAACGTTTTGGAAGAAAACGAAAATATGCCTTAGGTAAAACTTCGGGGAAAGCCAATATCGAAAAAAACCTTCAGGAATTAGGATTGAAACTAAATCAAGAAGATTTGAAATTGGTTACCCAAAGAATTATCGAATTAGGCGACAAAAAAGAAACCGTTACCAAGGAAGATTTGCCTTATATCATTTCTGATGTTTTAGACAGTCATACGTACGAAGACAGCATTGTAATTGAATCTTACTTATTAGCCCATTCAAAAGGATTTCAGCCTACAACATCACTCCGATTAAAGATTGATGGCGAAATCATTGAAGAACATGCGCAAGGAGATGGGCAGTTTGATGCTTTTATGAATGCCTTGACAAAAATTTATAAGAGTAAAAAACTCTATTTACCAAAACTAATTGATTATGCCGTTCGGATTCCACCAGGCAGTAGTTCGGATGCGCTATGCGAAACCATTATCACTTGGACAAACAACGGAAAAGAATTTAAAACTCGAGGATTAGATTCTGATCAAACCGTAGCCGCAATCAAGGCTACCCAAAAAATGCTGAATATAGTAAGCGCCTAATCTCGGAAGTATTACAAAATAAAATTTTCAAAATATAAAATAAATAATAAACCTAATCCATTCCAATCTCCCCTTCCTTTGTAGGGGGCTGGGGGGAGGAAAAATACAAAACAATTATGAAATTCAACATCGCCCTTTTAGCAGGAGACGGAATTGGTCCTGAAGTAATCAGTCAAGCCGTAAAAGTTTCTGATGCAATTGCAAAAAAATTCAACCACGAAATCACTTGGACACCAGCATTAACAGGCGCTTGCGCTATCGATGCCGTTGGAGTTCCTTATCCTGACGAAACGCATGAAATTTGTATGAAAGCCGACGCCGTTTTATTCGGAGCCATCGGACACCCAAAATATGACAATGATCCAAGTGCTAAAGTAAGACCAGAACAAGGTTTGTTGTTGATGCGTAAAAAATTAGGTTTGTTTGCCAATGTACGTCCAACATTTACTTTCCCTTCTTTGATTGACAATTCTCCATTAAAAAGAGAACGCATCGAAGGAACTGATTTGATCTTCTTAAGAGAGCTTACTGGTGGAATTTATTTTGGAGAAAAAGGAAGAAAAGATGACGGAGAAACGGCGTACGATACGTGTACGTATACCAGAGTAGAAGTACAAAGATTAGCAAAAAAAGGTTTTGAATTAGCCATGACCCGTAGCAAAAGATTATGTTGTGTGGACAAAGCAAATGTATTAGAAACTTCCCGTTTATGGAGAGAAACTGTACAAGCGATGGAGAAAGAGTATCCTGAAGTTGAAGTAAGCTACGAATTTGTAGATGCAGTTGCTATGCGATTGGTGCAATGGCCTAATTCGTATGATGTATTAATTACCGAAAACTTATTTGGAGATATCTTAACGGACGAAGCCTCTGTAATTTCAGGCTCAATGGGATTAATGCCATCTGCATCTGTTGGAGAACATACTTCATTATACGAACCCATTCACGGATCGTATCCACAAGCAACCGGTTTAGATATTGCAAATCCATTGGCGACAGTATTATCGGCAGCGATGATGTTTGAAGATGCTTTCGGATTAAAAGACGAAGCCGAAGCAATTAGAGCAGTTGTAAACAAATCACTAGAACAAGGAATTGTTACTGAAGATTTAGCTGCAAAAGGCGCTAAAGCTTACAAAACAACAGAAGTTGGAGATTGGTTAGTTGCCAATTTGTAAAAAATAGATTGACGTCGTAGAGACGCATTGCGATGCACATCGTAGAGACGCATTGCAATGCGTCTCTACGTGCGTCGAACAACATCAAAAAAAAATACGCATAACAAAAAAGGTGTCAATTTTCATTGACACCTTTTTTGTTATATATTCTGCAATTTAGAAAGGCAAATCGTCTGGCTCGTCTTCATTAAGACTAGTCGCTGGTGGAAAAGCTGCAGCTGCTGGCATTGGTGGTGCTTGACTTGAAGGTGCCTCAGCTTGTGCTTTTGCAATTCTCCAACCTTGAATCGTATTAAAATAAACGGCTTCTCCTTGTGGATTAATCCATTCTCTACCTCTTAAATTAATATCGATTTTTACGGCTTCACCTACTTGAAAATTATTCAACAAATCACATTTGTCTTGAACAAACTGAACCAAAATACTTTGTGGATATTGTTCGTCAGTTGTAACAACAACGTCTCTTTTTTTGAAACCTGCAGATCCAACCTCTTTGGTTTGATCAATCATTTTGATTTTTCCTGTAACTTCCATCTTCTTTTATTTATATTTATTGTTGAATTAATGTAGCGCTTTTCAAAACTTAAAAAATCCTTATTAGAAATTTTGAGGTACAAATATATCAATTTCTGCATTAGTAGGCAAACTATATATGGTCGCTAATTTTCGTTTGTTTGCTATCCGCTTCTATCGAAACAAAAACCGGAAAACAGCACTATAAATATTAAATTCACAAACAAATTATCGCAAACAAAACTGCTCTAATATTGAATAGAAGTAGCATATTATGCTCTTGTGTGACACAAAGCTGTCGGGTGGATCTAACATAAAGCAGGAAAAAGCACCAAGAAACACAATCATAGTAGCATTATTTCGTTATATTTATGCCTCAAAAAAAGTTGTATGAAGTTTTCTAAAAGTAGAAACACAAGCCGTTGGATCATTATATTTGCTTCCTTTCTAATTATTTCATTAATTCTTTGGAATACCTATACCTTTTTTCAAATTTTCAAAAATGAAGAGCGCTTAAAAATGAATCTATGGGCAAATGCTCAAAAAACACTCAAAAATGCTGGTGAAACTACTGACTTAGAGCTTCCTCTCCAAATTTTTAGCAATAACACTTCGATTCCGTTAATGCTTACCGAAAATGACAGTATCATAAATACGGTAAATATTGACGAGGAAATTGTCAAGGATAAGCAAAGAGCAAGTTCCTTTTTATCTAGCCTGAAATACCAAAATGAACCCATAATAATTGAATATGTTCCGGGAAAATTTCAAAAACTATATTATGGAAACTCGGCATTACTGAACAAACTCAAGTATTATCCCATCGCTTTATTACTTATTATCGTCTTGTTTGCAGCACTGGTTTATAATTTTTATAAAAGTACCAAAATGGCGACCCAAAACAAACTTTGGGCAGGACTGGCAAAGGAAACGGCACATCAAATAGGGACTCCACTCTCGTCATTAATAGGCTGGGTCGAACTTTTGAAAGCAGAAAACATAGATGAAACTATCACTTTAGAAATAGAAAGAGATATTGAACGCTTGCAAACCATTACTGATCGATTTTCGAAAATAGGCTCCGAACCAAAATTAGAAAATAGAGATCTTATTGAGGAAACCCTAAAATCGTATGATTATTTACAAACTCGGTTTTCGAAACAAGTTGCATTTTCATTTAATGCTCCACAAAAACCAATTATCGTTTCGATAAATTCAACTTTACATAGCTGGACGGTTGAAAACTTAGTAAAAAACGCTATCGACGCGATGAAAGGACGAGGAAAATTGTCGGTTTCTATCGAAGAAGAAGGCGAATATGTAAGAATAAAAGTATCCGATACAGGAAAAGGAATTCCAAAAAACCAATTTATAAATGTGTTTGAACCCGGATTTACTACTAAAAAACGAGGCTGGGGTTTAGGCCTTTCTTTAACAAAACGAATTGTAGAAGAATACCATAAAGGAACAATAAAAGTACTGTATTCCGAAATAGGAAAAGGAACCACGATGCAGGTAAGTTTAAAAAAGGTAATTTAATTTAGCGGAATTCCAAACCAAGAAACCTTTGTAAACATTGACTTTCTTCCAATTTTTGACTTAGCCAAATATTCATTTACAAATACCTCATGTCCTTCAGTTTGTGTCAAAGCATCCTGAATGCTTTTTCGTAACGAATTTAAATTAGATCTATTCCTATCTCCAACCGAACCAATATTCCCAATGTTATTTTGACATTGAATCAAAATTTGCTTTGGAGTTTGAATCATTCTATCAATTTCGGAATCAGGTAAAGTAGGTTTAAATTGTTTATTTCTATAATTAATAAAATCGTTCAATAAAGCAATAGCTTGGTTAAAACTGGCTGTTATTGTGTTTAATTTTTCAATATTTGAATTTTGATTTAAAACTTGATTCTCTTTCTTCTTGCTGGTAAGAAATTCTGAAATCAGTTTGTTTTTTACACCATTTTCCTCAATTCGCTTTGCAGATTCTCCCGCTTTTTCTGCATCAGATAAAAAATCGTATTTACTGATTTCACCAACAAAATCAAAATA
>CAILTC010000377.1 GCA_903837025.1 uncultured Bacteroidota bacterium
ATAAGCCCTAAATCATTACCTGATGTTTGTGTTAATAATGTCTTTTCAGTAATTATTAAAGCTATGCCTAATTTCTGCCACTGAATAGATTACATCGATTTAAACTCGTGTAATAATTGAACAAATTGTTCTCTTTGATACCAATCGTTATAGACTAATTCATAGGTATTGACGGTGCATTTTCCAAAGTCAAAATTGCGGTATTTCTCTAGAGTTTCAATTAATTTTTCTTTGCTCTTGATTTCTTTTCGAAACCTTAGCACGGTAGAATGAGCTGTTGCAATGGAATAACGTTTGTCAATACTTTCTTCTAATCCTGAATTTCTAAAAGTTTCCCTTAGATTATTTCTCAAATTGTCAAGCGAACTATTGTTTACAAATCCCTGAATCATTATTGCCGATGGTGAAACGGTGATTCCCCGAAAATGGATTTCTACGGCATTGATTCCTACGAGGCTTTTTTGGATGCAATCCACGTATTCTGAAACCGAAATTTTTTTTAAATCAAAACCGTTATAACAGGAAATAATTGATATCACCGTGATATGAATATCAGAATTGGGATAATAATATTGTTCGGGATCAATTGATCTTATTTCCTGTAGCAATTGCTGAATATTATTTTTGATTTCGGTATTTGGCCGAATTATTAACGTAATGCCAAATCTATTATCCGATAAAGAATCTATTTGATTATCTAATATGTAGTTGCCTTCTCGAATTTTGGGTACCGATTCTTCGTAAAGTTTGTTATAATGTCTGCTTAAATCCATTGTAATTATTTCGTTTTAGCACGTTTGAATTTTTTAAAATAGGATATTATCGATTACAATACATAAATTTTAATGGCTCCTAATCTAAAAAATCCAATTGGGTCATTTGATTCTCGAAAGCAGTTCTTTGGATATTAAAAAAAGGGTCTAAAACCACAAAACCTAGGTACTATCTTCAATTTCTAATTTTATTGGATTATTCTAAAATAAAAAACTACCCCGCCCGTGGGGCACCCTTTCAAAGGAGGAGAAGTCGTATGCACGCTTCTTTTTGAGAGGGCATTATGTATTTTAATGATAAATTTCCTTTTGAATTCAGCTTCCTAGCCCTGATAGAAGTGGAAATCCTCCCGATTTTTCTTCGGGAGATTGCAACGGATAGCAGGAAATAGCTCCTAAAAAAACATCCATTACAGATGTCATTTTTACAAATTGATTAAAAAAAAATCATTATTTTCCTATAAATCCTGCGTTTTTTAGATACGGTTCAATCTCCATTTTATGTCCGACAAGATCTTCAAAAGCTTGGTTTAAATCGACACTATTACCAACGGATAATATATATTTTCTAAATCTTTCTCCGTTTTTTCTAGTCATTCCGCCATTAGCCATCATCCAATCATATACATTATAGTCTAAGGTTTTAGACCATGTATAGGCATAATAACCCGCCGAATAATCACCACCCCAAACGTGTGCAAAATAAGGAGTATGGTATCTTGGAGGAACTTCGTTTACCAACAAACCATATTTTTCTAATGCTTCTTTCTCGAAAATCAATGTTGGTTTAAAATCCGATTCTTTTTCGACAGTATGCCAAGCCATATCAAGGACTGATGCAGCTAAAATTTCGGTTACATCATACCCTTTATTGAATTTTTCGGCTTTTTTAATTTTCTCTACCAGTTCTTGAGGAATAGGTTCTTTCGTTTGATAATGAATGGCATAATTTTTCAAAATAGTAGGATCAAACGCAGCGTGTTCATTTATTTGAGACGGAAATTCTACATAATCTCTTGGCACAGCTGTTCCTGATAACGATATGTATTTTTGGTTAGCAAACAATCCGTGTAAGGTATGCCCGAACTCATGAAACATGGTTATTACATCGTCCGAACTGATTAAAGATGGTTTTCCGTTTGCAGGTTTCGAAAAATTAAACACATTTACAATTACAGGTTTTTGGTTTAGATAATGAGACTGGCTAACCATATTATTCATCCAAGCTCCTCCATTTTTATTATCACGAGTATAAAAATCTAAATAATAAATAGCCATTGATGTTCCGTTGCTGTCAAACACTTCGTACGCTTTTACATCGGGGTTATAAACGGGCAAATCGGTACGCAATTTGAATGTGATTCCATACATTTGTTGAGCTGCGAAAAACACTCCTTTTTCTAAAACCGTTGACACTTCAAAATAAGGTTTGATTTCACTTTGATCTAAATCATATTTATTTTTCCGGACTTGCTCGGAATAAAAATTCCAATCCCAAGGCTCTAATTTGAATCCTCCTTTTTGTGCATCTATCAAATCTTGAATTTCTTTGGCTTCAGTTTTTGCTTTCGCAACAGCTGGTGCCGCAATTTTTGCTAACAATTCCATTGCGGGAACAGGCGTTTTTGCCATTTGGTCTTGTAATTTCCATTCTGCAAAATTTTTCTTTCCCATTAATTGTCCTTTCTGCAAACGCAATCTCGCAATTTTTTCTAAAACTTCACGAGTGTCTCCTTCATCCCCTTTTTCGCTACGAAACCAGGACGCTTTGTATATTTTTTCTCTAGTAGCTCTATTTTTTAATTCCTGCAATAAAGGTTGTTGAGTCGTATTTAATAAAGTAATCAAATATTTTCCATCATGTCCAGATTCAGTAGCATTATTTTTTGCAGCAGCAATTTCATCCGTACTTAAACCTTCTAATTCATCAACGTTATCAAATAATACGGCACCATTTTTTCGAGCAATCAAAAGTTTATTCGAATATAAAGTACTTAAACTAGCCAATTCTCCATTAATTTTTTTCATTTTATCCTTATCCGAAGTGGATAAATTAGCACCTGCTAATTCAAATTTTTGAAGATAATACTCCGCTAATTTTCTATCTTCTCCTTTCAAAGATTCCAACTTTAACGCTTTGAAACGTTGATACAACTTACTATTTAAATACATTTTATCACTATG
>CAILTC010000378.1 GCA_903837025.1 uncultured Bacteroidota bacterium
AAATTCTTTTCCCGTTCAAATAACAACAGCAAACGGAATTATTGAAGGCGAATTCGACATCAAAACGAATATTCAAAGCTTCAAAGGAATTCCTTTTGCGCAACCACCAGTTGGTAATTTGCGTTGGAAAGCACCTCAACCAGTTTTAAATTGGGTAGGAATTAAACAAACCAAAAAATTTGGCCCACGAGCCGTACAATCGAATATATTTGGCGATATGGGTTTTAGAAGTGACGGCATAAGCGAAGATTGTTTGTACTTAAATGTTTGGTCACCAGCCAAATCCACCAACGAAAAACTTCCGGTTTTAGTCTATTTCTACGGTGGTGGTTTTGCGGCTGGCGATGGATCGGAAAATCGTTATGACGGCGAAAACATGGCAAAAAAAGGAATCGTTACGCTAACTGTAAATTACCGTTTGGGGATTTGGGGATTTTTCTCGCACCCCGAATTAACCAAGGAATCACCTAATCATGCTTCGGGAAATTATGGTTTTCTAGACCAAAATGCAGCCTTAAAATGGGTTCAAGCCAATATTGCACAATTTGGTGGCGACCCAAAACGAGTTACAATTGCCGGAGAATCGGCTGGATCTCTTGCTGTAAGCGCGCAACTGGCTTCACCTTTATCTAAAAATCTAATTGCTGGCGCTATTGGCGAAAGCGGCGGTTCTTTTTACCCGACTTTAGCTCCTGTTCCTTTGGCGGAAGCCGAAAAAACAGGTTTTGATTTTGGACAAAAAATTGGAGCAAAATCATTAAAGGAACTTCGCGCTATGACTACTTTAGAATTGTACCAAAAATCAAGAGGGACAAGTCTGGGAGTTTTCAAAACAACTATTGACGGTTATTTTCTTCCAAAACCTTTGCCAGAAATTTTCGAAAACAAACAACAAGCGATGGTTCCTTTGTTATTGGGATGGAATTCCGAGGAAATGAATTACCGGGCTCTAGGATTTGGAAAAGAACTCAACAATGAAAATTATATTCAAAAAATAAAAGAATTATATGGCGAAAAAGCACCCGAAGTCTTGCAATTATATCCAGAGGGAACTCCCGAAGTTACCGAGCAATCTGCAACCGATTTAGCTGGTGATCGATTTATTGCTTACAGCACTTGGAAATGGTTCGATTTGCATCGAAAAAATAGCTCACAGCCCGTTTATCGTTATTACTTTTCGAAACCTAGACCAGAAATGCGTGACAAAGATTTAGAAGCAGGTCTTGCGGGTGGAGTCATCAAAAAAGACAAAAATACTCCAAAAGCGCCTAAACCAAAAGGAGCCGTTCACTCCGCAGAAATAGAATATGCTATGGGAAATTTGGCAACCAATAAAGATTATGCTTGGACGGAGGACGATTATAAAGTTTCGGAAACAATGATGAATTATTTCGCCAACTTTATTAAAACCGGCAATCCAAACGGAGAAAAACTACCTGTTTGGTCTGTTGCAAAAGAGGACAAAAATCCAGAAATCATGGTGATTGATTTGGAATCAAAAGCAACAAAAGCCGAGAACGATGCGCGTTACTTGTTCTTAGATAAGCA
>CAILTC010000379.1 GCA_903837025.1 uncultured Bacteroidota bacterium
AAAACCTTGATTATCGATATTCCACCCAAATTAAGAGGAAATTCAAAAGATCCTTTGAATGCCCTCGGAATGTCATTCGTTGGAAAAATAGAAACATTAATTCCTTTTATCGAAAAATCCGAAATCGAAAACGTGATTTTTGTAAGTTCTACTTCGGTTTATGGTGACGATAATTCTATTGTAACCGAAGAAACTGAACCGCATCCGGAAACCGAAAGTGGGAATCAATTGATACACGCAGAACAACTTTTGCAAAGTAATGTTAACTTTAAAACCACTGTTTTGCGTTTTGGAGGATTGATTGGCGAAGACCGAAATCCGTTGCATTTTCTAGCCGGAAGAACAAATATAGAAAACCCAAATGCCCCTATAAACCTGATTCATCAAGAAGATTGCATCGGTATAATCCTAGAGATTCTTCGCATTGCTCAGAATGACAAATCAGTCTGGGGAGAAACCTTCAACGGTGTTGCGCCTTTTCATCCGAGTCGCAAAGAATATTATACGCAAAAAGCGATAGAATTGAATTTGGCTTTGCCGGAATTCAATTATCAATTGCCTACTTTTGGCAAAATTATTTTGAGTTCGAAAGTCGAAAAAGTTCTCGGCTATTCGTTCACAAAAACCCATCTATAACGTGAAGAAAAAAATACAAAATGTAGTTTCATCGAAAGTAAATGCTATTGGTTTGCCAATAATCGCCTTGTGTTTTGTTTGCTTTTTTTGGGGTACCACCTGGATTGCTTCAAAAGAAGGTGTGCGACACATGCCTGCTTTACAACTCGCCGGAATGAGACAATTTATTGGTGGAATTCTTTATGTTTCCTATTTCTTGTTTAAAAAAACACCTTGGCCGAAAGGCAAACAATGGCGAACCATTCTCATTTTGAGCATGCTGAATTTTGCATTGAGTAATGGTTTGAGCACTTGGGGCGTGAAATACATCAGTAGCGGTTTGGGCGCTATTATCAACGCCGTTTTCCCTTTATGGATTGTAATTATCACCCTATTTAGTGGTGAAAGATTAGTCCGATTAGCCGTATTTGGTCTAATAATTAGTTTTGGTGGCGTTTGCGTTATTTTCTACGATCATCTGAGTGATTTTCTAAATCCTGATTTTCGATTTGGAATTCTACTTTCCGTATTATCAACGATAAGTTGGGCTTTTGGTAGTTTATACACCAAGAAAAAGGCGGCAAGTTTCAATCCGTATTTTAGTCTCGGATTGCAAATGTTGATTTCTAGCATTGTACTTTTTGCAATTACTGGCGCCACTGGGACGGGAGTTACTTTGAATTCTATTCAAGCGAATTCTTGGTTGGCAATTGCTTATTTGGTGGTATTCGGCTCTATTTTATCCTTTATTGCTTATATCTACATGCTACAAAGGCTTTCTCCAGAAATAAATAGTATTTATGCTTATGTGAATCCAATTATTGCCGTTTTATTAGGCTCTATGATTTTTGGCGAACCCCTGACAATTGCCATTGCTATTGGAGGCGGAATTACTTTAGTTGGCTTGTATATGGTTAATTATTCGATGCGAAAAGCCAAGACATAAATCGTTATAAAACAAAAATTCCCAAGCTCACACTTGGGAATTTATTATCTTTTTTTCTGATGGGTTTTGTGCGAAAGTAAACTCGAAATTAATTGAACCTAACAATTATAATTCCTATGTAAAAAGAAGCTTTAAAATTAAAAGCTATGGAGTAAAAAAAGTTTCAACATTTGCAGTAAAACCATTATTTTAAACCCTAAATACCAACATTGTCATTCCGTAGGAATCTCGAAATCATTAAATCAGATTCCTATGGAATGACAAATTGGGGTTGCCAATTTTATAGCATATCCTTTTTTGTTTTCTACCAAATTTTAACTCGTTTATCTGGTGCAAGATACATTCCGTCTCCGGGTTGAAGTTTGAAAGCTTCATAAAACGAATCTACATTTTGCAACGGCACATAGGCGCGGTACATTCCTGGTGAATGTGGGTCGGTTTTTACGCTATTTTTTATGGCTTCATCACGGGTTTTAGTACGCCAAACGGTTGTCCAAGAAATAAAGAAACGTTGTTCAGGCGTGTAACCATCAATTAATCCAGGGTTTCCGTTGGCTTTTAAATAAAGTTGCAAACCATCATAAGCAGCGTTTACGCCACCTAGATCCCCTATGTTTTCTCCCAAGGTAAATTTCCCATCAACAAAAATTCCTGGCAAGGGTTGCAAAGCACTGTATTGTGTGGCAAGTGCCCCTGTCAATGCGGTGAATTGTTTTAAATCCTCGGCGGTCCACCAATCTTTCAAGTTACCATCGGCATTGTATCTCGCTCCAGAATCATCGAAACCATGAGAAATTTCATGACCAATAACCGCTCCAATTCCACCATAATTTACAGCTTCATCGGCTTGATAATTGTAAAAAGGCGGTTGCAAAATTGCTGCTGGAAATACAATTTCGTTATACGAAGGATTGTAATACGCGTTTACCGTTTGTGGCGACATTCCCCATTCGGTTTTGTCAACGGGTTTAAAACGCTTGTCTAAATCTTGTTGAAAATTCCATTTTGCAAGACTTTTCGAATTCTCAAAATACGTCCCTCCTTCTTCTGGACTTTTCAAAGTCAATGCCGAATAGTCCTTCCATTTATCAGGATAACCAATTTTTATAGTTGATTTGTGAAGTTTTTCAACGGCGCTTAACTTGGTTTCTGGCGACATCCAAGGCAAATTATTAATCCGATTTTCGAAAGCTAAAAAAACATTCTTAATCATCTTTTCGGCTTTTACTTTGGCTTCAGCTGGAAACATTTTTTCTACATATAACTTTCCAAGTGCTTCCCCAACCGAACCATTAATAACTTGCAAAGCTCTTTCGTCGCGTGCTCTTTGTTTGATGGCTCCTGTCAACGTTTTGCCATAAAACTCCCAGTTTGCATTTTCTAAATCGGTTGTCAATTTCCCTGTTGATCGGTTTAATAATGTCCAACGGAGATAAGCTTTCCAATCCTCCACTTTATTTTCTTTAAAAATAGTCTCTAAAGCAGTCATGTATTTAGGTTGCGAAACGATCAAAGAATCTACATTTTTAAGACCAACTTTGGTCAAATATACATTCCAATCTAACGAAGGCGTTAGTTTCTGCAAATCGGAAACCTTCATCGGATTGTACGATTTTCTTTGGTCACGTCTTTCTACTCTGGTAAATCTTGGCTTAGACATAGCTGTTTCTAATGCTAGAATTGCCGTAGCATCGGTTTTTGCCTTCAATGGTTTTTCCCCCAAAAACTGTAACATTCTAGCGATGTGCAACACATATTTTTCTCTTTTTTCTTTCGAATCTTTATCATCAGACACATAATAATCTCTATCTGGCAAGCCTAAACTTCCTGGCTCAACGGATATTACATTTCTATTACTGTTCTTAGCATCGGCATCTAAGCCAACACCAAAAAAGCCAATACCGCCAAAAGGTTCCATTTCGATTAACAAAGCTTGCAAATCTTTAGTATTTTTTACTGCATTAATTTTGGCCAAATAAGGTTTTAGCGGTGCCAATCCTTGTTTATTTCGACCAACGGTATCCATAATAGTTTTGTATAGATTTACCGCTTTTCCTTGATCTGTATTCGATTTGTATTTTGGATTTTTTGCCGCTTCTTTCAAAATAGTCAAAGCATCAATATCCGTCTTTTTACGCAATTCATTAAAACTTCCCCATGAAGTTTTATCGTTAGGGATTTGGGTTTTGTCGAACCATGTACCATTTACAAATCGGAAAAAATCATCGTTTGGCCTTACTTTTGAATCCATAAACGACACATTAATACCTGGCTCTTTAATCACTGGAGTATTTTGTGCCTGCGCAGTTGCAAGCCCGATGATTGCAGGAATCACAAAAACTATCTGCTTATTGAAATTTATTTTCATTTATTTTGATGGTTTGATTATAAACCCAAAGATATTCATAATTTTTAAAATAAAATCCTAATTTTTTTCAAAAACAACATTGTGTTAATTTAATTTAAAACAAAAGTCATTTTCGTATTTTTGCAGCAAATTATTCTTATGAAGTCTCTTTTATTCAAATACCGAAAATTCATCGCTGGGTTTTTAGTTTTTTCAGCTATTGCACTTTCTTTATTTTATTCGGCTTTGAAGCCAAGTAAAAGCTTACCAATATACAACCCTGCAGATGTAAACCCCGAGTTAGTAGACACAACCGTTCAATATATTGCGAACAAACATCGTATTGCCGATTTCTCGTTTACCAATCAAAACGGGAAAACTATCACCCAAAAAGACTATGAAGGTAAAATTTATGTTGCCGATTTTTTCTTCACCACTTGCGGTTCTATTTGCCCAAAAATGACAACAAATCTAGTCGATGTTCAAAAAGCATTTCTTAATAATCCAAAGGTCATGCTGCTTTCGCATTCCGTTCTTCCTGACATTGATGATGTGGCAGTTTTAAAAGCTTATTCGGAACGAAATGGCGTAATCGACAGCAAATGGAACTTGGTAACGGGCGATAAAAAAGCAATTTACACCATGGCACGAAAATCCTATTTGGCTGTAAAACAAGGAAAGCCAAATGAACTTTACGATATGGTTCACACCGAAAATTTTGTGCTTGTAGATACTAAAAGACGTGTTCGAGGCTTTTATGACGGAACAAAAAAAGAAGAAATCACTCGCCTAATCGAGGATATTAATTGGCTTTTGGAAAACGAAAAAAATTAGCAAACCTGATAATTGTCATTTAATATTCTATTTTTATCTGTACTTTTGCAATCTAAATTCAATCTAAATAAGAATTGCGAACTACAATAGCCCACTTAAAAAAAGGAGACAAAGCCATCATCACCCATTTTGATGTTGAAGCCATTCCGTTAAAACTATTGGAAATGGGTTGTTTACCTGGAAATCAGGTCAAATTACTTCAAATTGCACCGTTTGGCGATCCTTTGTATTTAGATATAAATGGTTCACATCTTGCCATTCGTATCGAAACTGCTCGTGAAATTGAAGTTGAAATTATTGAATAATCAGTTGAAATGAGCAAACAAAACATCAATGTCGCTTTAATAGGAAATCCTAATGTGGGGAAAACTTCGGTTTTTAACCAACTAACTGGCTTGAACCAACAGGTGGGAAATTACCCTGGAATTACGGTCGAAAAGAAAGTTGGTTTTTGCAAATTATCCAATACAATCCATGCCAACGTAGTCGATTTACCGGGAACCTATAGTTTAAATGCCAGCTCTGCCGATGAAAATGTAGTGATTGAACTTTTACTTAACAAAACAGACAAGCTTTACCCCGATGTTATTGTTGTTGTTTCTGAAGTAGAAAATTTGAAACGTAATTTATTGCTTTTCACCCAAATAAAAGATCTAGAAATCCCAACTATTCTTGTCGTAAATATGATTGACAGAATGAGTCTAAAAGGAATTTCATTGGATATTCCATTTTTAGAATCTCAATTAAAAACCAAAATTGTACTTGTCAGTTCCCGAAAAGGAATTGGAATTGAAGAACTGAAAAAAACGATAACAACTTACAAAACCATTTCGACAGCACCTTGTTTAAATGCTTCATCTATTGATGATGTTTATTTTGATAATCTTCGAAATACATTCCCCAATCAGTCGTTATACAAGCTTTGGCTCGTTATTACACAAGATGTCAATTTTGTAGATTTGAATCGAAAAGCACTCGATAATAACTCGTTTACAAAGACGGATTCCGAGATTAAAAGGCTTCAACAAAAGGAAACGATTAAAAGATACCAATTTATAAATGACACTTTAAAAATCGGTCAAAAAATAGATTCTTCAATTGCCACCGATTTTAGAAGCAAGCTTGACCGAGTTTTAACACACAAATTTTGGGGTTATCTGATTTTCTTTTTTATCTTATTTGGTATTTTTCAGTCTATTTTCGAATGGTCAAAAATTCCAATGGATTTCATCGATAGAACTTTTGCATCCTTAAGCACATTGGCCAGCGAAAGCCTTCCTCCAGGAGCTTTCACGAATTTAATTTCGCAAGGAATCATACCCGGAATTGGCGGAATTTTGATATTTATTCCGCAAATAACCTTTCTGTTTTTGTTCATTTCTATACTTGAAGAAAGTGGATATATGAGTCGAGTGGTGTTTTTGATGGATAAAATCATGCGCAATTTTGGACTTTCGGGCAAAAGTATTGTCCCATTAATTTCTGGAACAGCTTGTGCGATTCCAGCAATTATGGCAACCCGAAACATCGAAAACTGGAAAGAAAGGCTAATTACCATTCTCGTAACACCGTTTACAACTTGTTCGGCTAGATTACCGGTTTATGCGATTATTATTGGACTTGTAATTCCTGATAAACGCGTTTTCGGATTCATCAATATGCAAGGATTGACCTTGATGTTGTTGTATTTAATAGGTTTTGGAATGGCTATTTTTTCTGCATTCGTATTGAATAAAGTGCTGAAACTAAAATGCAAAACTTTCTTTGTGATAGAAATGCCCAATTATAAATTGCCCCTATTTAAGAACGTGGCGATCAATGTTGTCGAAAAAACCAAAGCTTTCGTTTTTGGTGCCGGAAAAATTATCTTGGCAATATCCGTGGTTTTATGGTTTTTGGCTTCGAATAGTCCGAGCGAAAAATTCAATGATTCGGATACCGTTATACTTTCAAAAACGGATAATCAAGGCTTGTCAAAAGCAGATCTCAAGAACAAAGTTGCTTCTTATAAATTAGAGCATTCGTATATTGGAATAATGGGAAAAACGATCGAACCTGTGATTTCGCCTTTGGGTTATGATTGGAAAATTGGCGTTGCCATAATCAGTTCGTTTGCGGCAAGAGAAGTTTTTGTAGGAACTCTGGCCACCATTTACAGTGTTGGCGGAAGCGATAATGACGACACGATAAAAGACAAAATGAGAGCCGAAATAAATCCAGCAACCGGCGAGAAAATATTCAATTTTGCCTCCGGAATTTCGCTATTGCTGTTTTATGCTTTTGCGATGCAATGTGCTAGTACATTAGCCGTTACAAAAAAGGAAACTAACAGCTGGAAATGGCCCTTGGGACAACTCCTTTTTATGAGCAGTTTTGCTTATATCGTAGCATTAATTGCTTACCAAATTTTAAAATAAACCGTCATGATACAAGAAATTTTAGTTTTTATAACATTGGCCATAGCCGTAGCTTTCTTGTTTAGAAAATTCTTTTTCAAAAAGAAAAAGAACGATAAGAACTGTGGCGATGATTGTAACTGTGGTTAAATAACCTTCACAAAAAGATTCGTTGCAGTTTTATTCGAAATTGTCAATTCTTTTGCATCTACCTTTATTTTAGTAGAGGAATCGAAAGTTTCCTTGGAAATAATCTCAATTTTTGAACCCAAAGCGATTTCCTGTTTGTCTAAATATTTCAAGAATTGAGACGAAGAATCTTTCACACCTACGCAAATTCCAGTTTGGTTTACCGCTAAATCCGAAAGCAATTGTTTATCGGTATTGGCAATTCTTCCTTGAGCATCGGGAATGGGATCTCCGTGGGGATCTTCGGTGGGATTTCCTAGAAAATCATCCAGTTTATTGATTAATTGTTCTGATTTTATATGTTCTAATTGTTCGGCGACATCATGCACCTCATCCCAAGAAAAGTCTAGTTTTTCGACCAAAAAAACTTCCCAAAGACGATGCTTTCTCACAATCATTTTGGCAGTTAATTTTCCGTTTTCGGTGAGAGAAACACCTTGGTATTTTTTATAATTGACCAAGTTTTTCTCCGCTAATTTCCGAAGCATATCCGTCACGGAAGAAGCCTTCGTTTCCATTTTTTCGGCAATGGCATTCGTGCTCACTTCGGTGTCTAAAACAGTCGTAAGATGATAAATGGTTTTAAGATAATTTTCTTCTGAAAAAGTCATGGGATTTATGATTGAAGATTGCTTCGCCAGTTCGAGCAAAGCTCTCGGGTTACGATTTTAGATTTCATATTTTGCAGTAAGTTCTAATTTTTCACAATAAACAGTGGAATTGAAATTTTGTGTCGCAATTTGTCTACCGTTGTTCCAAAAATTAAATCCTTAAAACCAGTGTGGCCATGCGTTCCCATCACCAAAACATCGAATTTTCCGTTGTTGATAATTTCTGGAATCACTCTGTTTGGCTTACCAAAACCCAATTTAGTTTTTACTTTATATCCTTTGTCCGAAAGCATTTCTTTGTATTGGTTCAATAATTTAGCATCAATCAAGGTTTCTTGATCTTCAATGTTTTTGCCATAAAGCATGGCTCCTACCGTTTCAACAACATGAATCAAAGTGTATTTTGCTTCTATTCCGCCCAATTCGAAAGCATGATTTATGGCAACTTCATCGGCAGAAGAAAAATCGACCGAAACGGCAATTCTCTTTTTATTATAGGTTCCAATTTTAGAAAATTGCAACTTCAAATTATGTGGCGAATGATTATGAATGTCTTGTTTTGCCTTGGTAATAAAAGGTTTCAAGATAATATAAAGTAACAAAATCAAAAATCCTATTGCCAGCGGAACGACCGTTAACCATAATATAATTGGATTTTCAGTAGTTTCAAGCCAAGATTTTATTTCGTCAAAAACCAGTTTAATATTCAATATAATAATAATGGTGGCAACGGACCAAGAAACAATTTGAGTGGTTTTACTTATATGAAAACCTTTCATTTTCGTTTTATCACTCACAAAATGAATGAGTGGAATAATCGCAAACCCCAATTGCAAACTCAAAATAACTTGGCTCAAAATCAGTAGTTTCCCTGTGATTCCATCACCAAATATCGTGATGACAATTAGTGCCGGAACAATGGCAATTAATCGCGTTATAATCCTTCGCACCCAAGGCTGAATTCTTAAATTCAAATAGCCTTCCATAACAATTTGCCCCGCTAATGTACCCGTTACGGTTGAGCTTTGCCCCGCAGCAATCAAAGCAACAGCAAACAAAATAGGCGCCCATTTGGTCCCCAACATGGGCTGCATAAATTTGTAGGCGTCTTGAATTTCGGCAACATGAAACATTCCGTTTCTGTAGAATGTGGCTGCCGCCAAAATCAAAATGGCAGCGTTTACAAAAAAGGCAAGATTCAAGGCAATGGTGCTATCAATCAAATTATATTTCAAGGCTTGCTTGATTCCGGCTGTAGTTCGTTCGAATTTTCGAGTTTGCACCAAAGAAGAATGCAGGTATAAATTATGCGGCATAACAGTGGCTCCGATTATTCCGATGGCAATATAAAGAGCCTCCGAATTGGGCAATGAAGGAATTAAACCATAAATCACTTTTCCCATTTCGGGTTGGGCAAAAATCATTTCGAATATAAAAGAAACGCCAATGATCAAAACCAAAGCAATGATGAAAGCTTCCATTTTTCGGATCCCTTTATTGATTAAAAACAATAATAAAAATGTGTCCAAAACGGTAATCATCACCGCTTGAAGCAACGGAATTCCAAAGAGTAAATTAATCCCAATCGCCATTCCTAATACTTCGGCAAGATCACAAGCAGCGATGGCTATTTCGGCAAGAATATAGAGAATATAATTGATGAATTTTGAATAGGTTTCGCGAGAAGCTTGTGCTAAATCGCGTTGGGTGACGATTCCTAATCGGGCGCTTAAACTTTGCAAAAGTAAGGCCATCAAATTACTCATTAATAAAACCCAAAGTAAGGTGTAACCAAATTGACTTCCACCTGCAATATCTGTTGCCCAGTTTCCTGGATCCATATAACCAACACTAATAAGGTACGCTGGTCCAAAAAAAGCAAGTATTTTTCGAAATCCTGTTTTCTTGTTTTGCGTGGAAACTGATTGATGGACTTCCTCTAATGATTTATTCATAAAGCATTTATTTGGAGCCAAATATACTTATTTTTTTATTAATGAAATATTTTTTTTAGACTAAACTAAATTAATTATTAATAAGATATTCCCCTAGAATTACTCCGAAATTAGAAAGTTTAAAATAAACAAAATCCTTATAATTTGTTAGTTGTTAAAAACTTATAAAACTATTACGTTGTAGTCAATTGGTTTTTTTTCAATTGATTTATTTATTAAAAAAAAGCGTTAGGTTTGAAATCCCAAATTCTCTGTTACAAACCCACACCGAAATATATTTAAGTGTCAAATCATTGAGAATGACAAAAAAAAGACTCTTTTTACAATACAAATTCATCACACTGCTTTTTTTCCTGATAAGCATGGGTAGTTATGGGCAAATTTGGCTGAATAACATTACAACCGGACAACCTATTAATTCCTTTTATTTAGGAGACAAACTCTCTTCGGGTACTTATTATCAATTCGAAATAGGTCAAGCATCATGGAATGCTTCTGATGCAGGAATTGGTCAAAATTCTGATGCGAATACTGGTTGGAATTGGGCTACTGCTAGTTGGTATGCTGATGGAGCTGGTAGTAATAAACAAGTTCAAAGAGATTTTAGTAATTTTCAATTCACCGCACAAGGAACATGGTATATAACAGGTCGAGCAAAAGCAAATTCTGGAGATTCTTGGACATATTCTGACCAAACATGGAATAATAATAGTGTTTTTTCAATATCAACTTCTGCATATTATACCGTAAATGCATTAAACACACCAACGGCTCAAACCGCCACCATGGCATCTGCAAATTCAATCCATTTAGCTTGGAATAAAAGTGCACAAAATAATGATGTTTTGGTCATCCGTTCCACTACGAATTCTTTTACGGTGCCTACAAATGGAACCTCTTATGTTGCAACAAATACCATTGGTACTGGGACAGTTGTTTATAAAGGCAACAGCACTAGTGGCTTTACAGATACGAGCTTAACTCCAAATACAACCTATTATTACGCTTTTTATTCCGAAAACTATACTTATTATTCAACAGCCGTGACTGCCTCGGCAACGACACTTGCAACTATTAGTGGCTATACGGCATCAAGTGGCACGTACACAGGATCAAGTATTCTTATTAATGGTTCTGGTTTTACTGGTACTTCGGCAGTTTTAATTGGTGGAATAAATGCTACTTCTTTTGTTGTTAACTCTAACACTCAAATTTCTGCAGTTATTGGTCAGAATGCGAGTGGAAATACAATTACCGTTACCAACAATTCGCAAAACGCCACTTATTCCCCTTTTACCTATCAGGGTTATATAACTACTGGAACGAATTGGAATACTGGTTCAAATTGGTTGGGCGGTAGTGTTCCGCCTTCAGCAGCTTCAGTAACAATTAACACTGCTTTTCAGGATGATATTTCTGCTAATGTAGGAACATTAACCATTAATGATGGAATCACTTTACAACTTACGACAGGAACAAATCTAACAGTAAGTTCAAACAATGGATTAACGCTGGGTTCTGGTAGCGGTACAAGCACTATCGATTTAAAAGGACAAACTTTAACCCTTTCGGGAGGAGGAAATTTGAGTCTAAATGGTAGTAGCCGATATATAACAAGTTCGGTTGCTGGCGGGGTTCTAAAAATTACTGGTGCGACAATGGTTTCTAATGGAGGAGCATTAACATTGGACACAAATACAAAAGTTGATTTGCAAAACGGATTAGACTGCGGTTCTGGTCACTTTGTAACGATTAATGGAACATTACAAATCAACGGAGGAGGCTACTGTACGGGACATTCCCCGATATATGGAAGCAGTTCACTTTTACAATATAATGCCGCGAGTAATCCTTACAATCGTCAATTGGAATGGACATCAAATACAGCGACGATAGGTACGACTCCCGGTTATCCTAACAATGTTCAAGTTTCAAACAATACAACCCTGAATTATGTTAATTCTGGAAATCTTAGCCCAATTGGAATTGCCGGAAATATAACTATTGATTCGGGTTGCTCTTTACATATGAATTATGGAAGTACAACTTGTGGAGGCGCATTAACAATTGCTAACAATTTTACTTCGGCTGGAACAATGTCTTTGGGATTTTCTGTTGGGGATGACTTAAAAATAGGAGGAAATTTTTCTAACACAGGCACCTTCAACTGTAACAGCCGTTTGGTATTATTTAATAGTACTACAACGGGAAAGACGATTTCAGGAACAATTACTGGGACTAGCAAAATAGATTATCTCACCTTCAACGGTGTTGGGGGTTCTTGGTCTATCGCTAATGATTTAGAAATTTCGAGCGCACTCGCCGTTACTAATGGAAGCGTTGATGTAAATAGTTCTTTGACAACGACGGTAGGAGGCGCCGTTACAGTAACTGCCCCAGGAACATTAACTTTTGAAGACCAATCTAGCTTATTGCAAACTACATTTACAGGAACTAATTCCGGAAACATTACCTACAAACGAACAACTCCCGCAATTTTTAACACGGATTATACCTATTGGTCTTCACCGGTGTCAGGATATACTTTAGGCGGCGTTTCGCCTAATACACTCCCTGGAATGTTTTATTCTTTTAGTGCAACATCTACACCAGCAAATTGGAAACAGGAATCCTCAGCAACTACAATGGTTGCAGGTGTCGGGTATATTATTCGGGGCCCTGAATATACCGGAACACCACCACTAAACCCCATTCCATTTTCTACATCTTTTATTGGAGTCCCGAATAACGGAACTATAACTACCCCTATAACTTCTAGCGGCGATCCAACCGGAACCTCAAATCTTATAGGAAATCCATATCCATCGGCAATAAGTGCAGATTTATTTTTGGTCGCTAATTCAGGTGCAATAGATGGAACACTCTATTTCTGGACCCACAACACACAAATTCAGTTGGCTACAGGAATCACAAACGGAACAGCAGGATCAGGACTTTATGCCTATACATCAGATGATTATGCTTCTTATAATCTTTTGGGCGGTGTTGCAACAGCATTGGCGGCTCCTAGCGCAACAAATATAAATGCCATAAACACGAATATCCCTTCTGGTAAAATTGCAGCTGGACAAGGGTTCTTTACCACTAGCTTTGCTACTTCCGTGGCCGGAACAACTAATGCCTCATTTACTAATGCTATGCGTGTTACTGGAAATAATTCTCAGTTTTTCAAATTAGCCAATACTAAAGATAAAACAGCTATTTCTATCGAAAAAGATAGAATTTGGTTGAATTTGACCAATAGTCAGGGAGCTTTCAAACAAACCTTGGTGGGTTATATGACCGGGGCGACAAACGGTTATGACCCTTCTTTTGATGGTGAAAGTTTGGACGGAAATCAATTCATCGATTTTTATAGCATAAACCAAGACAAAAAGCTTACAATACAAGGTCGAGCTGTTCCATTCAACGAAAATGACGTTGTCCCTCTTGGATTTAGCACAACAATAGATGGGACATTGACCATAAACATTGGCCAAATTGATGGTTTATTGACAGATCAAACCGTATATATTGAAGACAAAATAACCAATACCTTTTTTGATTTAAAAAGCGGAAGCTATACATTTACCACAACTTCAGGTACATTCAACGACCGTTTCGCATTGCATTATACCGACAAAAACTTGGGTATAAATACAGTGGTTCAAAAAACGGATGAAGTGCTTATCTCCTCTTCTGAAAATCAAATTAAAATTAATTCAACAAATGAGACTATTTCCTCAATAACAGTTTATGATATTACAGGAAAGAAAATTTTATTCAAAGAGAACATCAATAAAACCGATATAACTTTAGATAAACTAAGCCGACAAAACAATGTGATTCTTGTAAAAGTCATATTAGCAAATGATCAACAAAGTACACATAAAGTAATTTTCTAGTGTGTAATTCTATTAAACTATAACAAATCTTTATCAATCTTACTCCTTTCGAAAGACATAAACTTTGTAACTTTGCAAATCTCAAATAAAGAGTAAAGTAATCTTTAAATAAAATATTATGTATCCAGAAGAAATGGTAAAACCAATGCAAGCCGACTTAACGTCTGCAGGTTTTCAAGAATTACATACAAGAGACGCTGTAGAAAATGCAATGAAAGCTCAAGGAACAACTCTTGTTGTAATCAATTCTGTTTGTGGTTGTGCTGCAAGAAACGCACGTCCGGGAGCAAAAATGAGTATCGACAACGCTAAAAAACCAGATCATTTAGTGACTGTTTTTGCAGGTGTTGATAAAGAAGCTGTAACGGCAGCAAGAGAATTTATGTTTCCTTTTCCTCCGTCTTCTCCATGTATCGCCTTATTCAAAGACGGCGAATTAGTTCACATGTTAGAGCGTCACCACATTGAAGGTCGCCCAGCAGAACTGATTGCTGAAAACTTGAAAGATGCTTTCAACGAGTATTGTTAATTCAACAATAAAAACAAATTAAAACCACGTTCATCGTGGTTTTTTTATTTGGAGCTACTTCCAGCTGTCATTCCAATCCACGCCCAAAAGCGTGGGATTTTCCCCTCCATCTGGGCTAAAAATCTTTAGACCAAACCCCAACTTGCAAACACTAAACCTTTTCTTTACTTTTGCAAAAATATTTTTCTCAACTTAACTGTTTATAGCATGCAACTGTACAACACCTTAAGCGCAGAAGAGCGAGCCATCATGATTGATGATGCCGGAAAACAGCGACTCACACTGTCTTTCTATGCTTATGCGCAATTACAAAATCCAACTCAATTCAGAAATGAATTATTTCTAGCTTGGAATCCTCTCGACGTTTTAGGCCGAATTTATGTTGCCAATGAAGGAATCAACGCCCAATTATCCCTTCCTGCTGATCATTTTTACGCCTTTAAAGACACCATCGAAAAGTATGATTTCATGAAAGGAATTCGGCTGAATATCGCCGTAGAACATGACGATCATTCCTTTTTGAAACTCACCATAAAAGTCCGCGACAAGATTGTTGCCGACGGATTGGAAGACGAAACTTTCGACGTAACCAATATTGGAATTCACCTGAAAGCTAAAGAATTCAATGATTTACTCGAAGATCCCAACACCATTGTGGTCGATATGCGCAATCATTACGAATCAGAAATTGGGCATTTTACCAGCGCCATAAAACCCGATGTTGACACTTTTAGAGAATCATTACCCATTATCGAAGAACAACTTTCGGAACACAAACAAGACAAAAAACTTTTGATGTATTGCACCGGTGGTATTCGATGCGAAAAAGCTAGCGCTTATTTTAAGCATAAAGGTTTCGAAAATGTCTACCAACTCGAAGGCGGAATTATAGAATATACCCGCCAAGTAAAAGCCGAAGGTTTAGAAAGTAAATTCATTGGTAAAAATTTCGTTTTTGATCATCGCTTGGGCGAAAGAATCACAGACGATATTGTGTCGCAATGCCATCAATGCGGCGAACCTTGCGATGTACATACGAATTGCGTGAACGAAGGTTGTCACTTGCTTTTTATTCAATGTGAAAAGTGTAAAACCGCAATGGAAAATTGTTGCTCGGCCGAATGTGTTTCGATAATTCACCTTCCAGAAGACGAACAAAAAGCCGTTCGACGTGGTGTAATAAACGGGAATAAGATCTTCAAAAAAGGGAAATCAGATGTTTTAACATTCAAAAACAATTCCGAAAGTCATAGTGTTTTCAATGCCAATGAGCCCAAGAAAGACATCATTAAAGAACCAAAAATCAAAAAATCATATGTTGGAAAAGCAATTCATTTCTTTCCAAAAGCATCGATTGGGCAATTTTTAATTGAAGAAAACGAAATAAAAATTGGTGATAAAATTCTAATTAAAGGTTCCACAACTGGAGAACAACAAATGGTAATTGACGAAATGTTTGTCGATGAAATTACTTCGGAAAAAGCAGTTTCAGGAGATCACATTACATTCAAATTGCCCTTTAGAATTCGGTTGTCCGATAAATTGTATAAAATTGTAAATTAGTAGCAATTTTAAAACCAATCCTTATGCCGCACTCTTTCATAAATTATGGATTCATGCTATTTGGGCAACCAAAAATCGTCAGGAATTAATAGATTTTTCAATAGAGAAAATAGTGTATCATTATATTCGAGAGGAATTAATAGAACTTGGATGTCCAGTTAGAATTATTAATGGAATGCCTGATCATGTTCAC
>CAILTC010000380.1 GCA_903837025.1 uncultured Bacteroidota bacterium
CCTGAGTTTTCTCTGGTCGCATTTGTGGGAACAGCAATACTTCCTGAATCGAAGCATTATTGGTCAAAAACATAATCAATCGATCCATTCCAATTCCTAAACCAGAAGTAGGAGGCATTCCATATTCTAAAGCTCTCAAAAAGTCTTCGTCAATTGTTCCCGAAGCTTCATCGTCTCCTTTTTCAGCCAAACGCATTTGATCTTCAAAACGCTCTCTTTGGTCAATTGGGTCATTCAATTCCGAATACGCATTCGCCACTTCTTTACCGCAAACCATCAATTCAAAACGTTCCGTCAGTTCAGGATTATCGCGATGTTTTTTGCACAAAGGCGACATTTCCTTTGGATAATCCGTGATAAAAGTGGGCTGAATATAATTTCCTTCACATTTAGCACCAAAAATTTCGTCAA
Organism: uncultured Bacteroidota bacterium; assembly: GCA_903837025.1. GTDB lineage: Bacteria > Bacteroidota > Bacteroidia > Flavobacteriales > Flavobacteriaceae > Flavobacterium. Next base: position 412 of record CAILTC010000380.1, read on the forward strand.
TCAATTTTCCTTTCCCCATCGATGCGTCAACGTCAATTCCCATTGCTCTTGCTGCATCAAATAATTCCGCTTCCGTTTTACCAGAAATGTCAAAACCAGTAAAATGTTGGATAGAATCGGTCATCGTAACTCTAGCGTAAGGCGCTTTGAAGTTAATTTCGTGTTCACCAAAAGTAGCTTCACTTTTTCCGTTCACCGCAATGGCGCAATGCTCCAGCAAGTTTTCGGTAAAATTCATCATCCAGTTGTAGTCCTTGTAGGCTACATATATTTCCATGGCAGTAAATTCAGGGTTGTGCGTTCGATCCATTCCTTCGTTACGGAAGTTTTTCGAAAACTCATACACCCCATCAAAACCACCAACAATCAATCTTTTCAAATACAATTCGTTCGCAATTCGCATGTATAGCGGAATGTCAAGCGAGTTGTGGTGCGTGATAAAAGGTCGCGCTGCAGCACCACCCGGAATCGGTTGCAAAACCGGAGTTTCCACCTCAAGATAACCTTTATCATTAAAGAAAGAACGCATCGCATTAAACATTTTTGTTCGCTTGATGAAGGTTTCTTTCACATGGTCATTGACCGTTAAATCCACATAACGACGACGGTATCTTTGCTCTGGATCCGAAAAAGCATCGTGTGTTTTTCCGTCAGCATCCGTTTTTACAATAGGAAGCGGCTTCAAGGCTTTCGCCAAAACCGTTAAACCATAAACATGAACCGATATTTCGCCTACTTGTGTTTTAAAAACCGTACCGCGAACCCCAATAAAATCGCCAATATCCAACAGTTTTTTGAAAACTACATTGTACATTGTTTTTTCCTCATCCGTCGAAATATCATCTCTCGAAACATATACTTGTATGCGTCCTTCGGCATCTTTCAACTCGGCAAAAGAGGCTTTTCCCATGATTCTTTTTCCCATCAAACGGCCGGCAAGAACCACTTCCTTCCCTTCGTACTTCTCGAAATCGGCTAGGATTTCGCTCGAATAAGCGGTTGTGATAAATTCGGCTGCGGGATAAGGTTCTATGCCTAGGTTGCGCAATTCGGTAAGTGCTTCTCTACGTAATATTTCTTGTTCGGATAATGCCATTTTATGCTGTTTTTAAGAGTGCAAAGATAACAAAAGATTGCAGATTGCAGAATGCCGATTTCAGTTTTTTTAGGAGCAGAAATAGTCGTAATTTTTATCACGATTTGTCCCGCTATTCGCTCTATCTGCGCAAAAAAGCGCAGGATGCCGCTTCTATCGGGGCTAATTTAGAACTTGTTGTTTGTTTAACAGCATTTTAAAACTTCAAAATTCGACATTCGTTAATCAATATTCATCTTTCAAAACTTTGTAACTTTGCAGCTCAAATAAGAGAAATGAACAAAACCATCCAACTTCAAGATTTAGGACTCAAAGATTACAAAGCAACTTGGGAGTATCAGGAAGAATTATTCAAGGGAGTTGTCGATTTGAAAATCAAAAATAGGAGGGAAGAAACCCATCTGGTGACGCCTAATTATTTTCTTTTTGTAGAACATCCGCATGTTTATACTTTAGGCAAAAGTGGCGATCTCGAAAACCTACTTTTATCCGAAAAACAACTCGAAGCCAAAGGAGCCACTTTCTACAAAATCAATCGTGGCGGCGATATTACCTATCACGGACCGGGACAAATCGTGGGTTATCCTATTTTGGACTTAGAAAATTTCTTCACCGATATTCATAAATACTTGCGTTTTCTCGAAGAATCTATCATCCTGACTTTGCAAGAATACGGACTTGAATGTGGTCGCAGCGAAGGCGAAACGGGAGTTTGGTTGGGTGCTGGAACTCCATTTGCTCGTAAAATTTGTGCGCTGGGCGTTCGTGCTTCACGCTGGGTTACGATGCACGGTTTTGCATTAAACGTAAATGTAGATTTGGGTTATTTCGATAATATTATTCCGTGTGGCATTCGCGGTAAAGCAGTCACTTCTTTAAATGTTGAATTGGGTGTTGAAAACGTGGATGAAGCCGAAGTGAAAGCGAAAATTCTGAAACATTTCACGAATCTTTTTGGAGCAAGGTTTGAAAAATTTGCAATCTAAAATTGGATCTATTTAAAATCGATACCTAATTAGGTGTTATTTTTCGATTCTTGTAATTGAGTTAACGTTCGTCCCGCTACTAGAGCGGGTTTGGGGCTAAATTAAGCCCTATTTTCGTATTTGCCAAATCTTCCAAATACAAAACCAACTCTCCATTAAGCCAATTGCCCAAATCCGTTGTAGTAGCTGTTGGCGGTTCGGTTTTTTATTTTATACTGGTTTTTCCAAGCACTAAATTATCATTCCATTTTCCTAAATCTTCACAATCATTTATTTTACTCTTTATAAAAACTAGGGTATCATTTTTTTGATAAAACTTTGTGTTTTCAAAAACGTCATATGAGTCCTCAGTTTTTAAGTCGCAATCTTTAAATGATTTTTTAAACATATAGTTTTCGCCAATTTTACCATATTTTTCGCAGTTTCCTCCATAAACAATTAAAAGGCAACAATCTTTAGGTTTAAAACTATTCAATATTATAGTGTCATTTTCAATTCTCCATTTTCCTTTCGAATGTGAATTTGACATACAAGCACCACTATTAAATTCAAATGTATAGTCCTTATTTATCTTTAAAGTTGCACTATATGGAACTGGTTTCTTTGTCGATTTCCATTCGGCAATATATTTATTTCTGATTTCGTTTTCAGTTGAATTTTTACAAGCAATAAAACTCAAAAAAGA
>CAILTC010000381.1 GCA_903837025.1 uncultured Bacteroidota bacterium
GAAACTTTTAACCATAACGAAGAATATTTTCAAACGTATACATGGAAAGGAAATGACTCAGTTATTTTATTAATTCATGGTTGGGAAAGCAATTCTTCGCGTTGGAAAAAAATACTTCCCTTTCTAAAAGAATCAGGAAGTACCATAATTGCTATTGACGGTCCAGCCCACGGATTATCAAGCGGAAAGGAATTTAGCATTCCTAAATATGCCGAATTTATAGATATTGTTGCTAAAAAATACAAACCGCAATTTCTTATCGGACACTCAATGGGCGGAAAAACCTGTTTATATTATCAATACAAGTATCAAAATCCAGCTATCGAAAAAATCGTTGTTTTGGGGTCACCGAGTGATTTTAAAATACTTCTTCATAATTACATCTCCTTATTAAGCTTAAATTCCAAAGTTTATAAAGCATTAATAAATCATTATTTGAATTTTTTAAAGATTGAAATAGATGTTTTTTCAGGACAACTATTTGCGTCCAAATTGAATACGAAAGGATTGGTTGTTCATGATATAAACGACACTGTAGTTTTATTTGAAGAAGGAAAAAAAATTGCAAGCACCTGGAAAAATGCCAATTTTATCGAAACTTCGGGTTTAGGACATAGCTTGCACGATGATTATTTATATAAAAAAGTATCGAAGTTTTTGTTTGATATCATCTCCCCGACCCTTTACAAAGGAGATGGAGTTGATCATAAATAGTTATTACAACTGTAATAAACTATAGATTTTAGATTGCTAAGAACCTAAAAGAACAGATTGCTATTCATCAAAAAAATCAATAATCTAAGGTTTCTAAAATCTAAGAAGTCTAAAAAAAGATTACTTTTGCCTTATGGAAGAAAATCTAAAACGCCTCAATAAATTCATCGGAGAAACAGGTTTTTGCTCGCGTCGCGAAGCAGACAAAATCATTGAAGAGGGTCGCGTAACCATTAACGGAATTGTACCTGAACTAGGAACTAAAGTTTCGCCTCATGACGAAGTACGCATTGACGGAAAATTGATTCGAGAGAAAAACGAGAAACCAGTTTATCTGGCTTTCAACAAACCCGTTGGAATTGAATGTACCACCAACCTAGATGTTCGCTATAATATTGTGGATTATATCAATTATCCTACGCGTATTTTCCCAATTGGTAGATTAGATAAAGCCAGTGAAGGATTGATTTTTATGACTAATGACGGTGACATTGTCAACAAAATTCTTCGTGCCAGAAACAATCACGAAAAAGAATATACCGTTACCGTAAACAAACTCATAACAGATCGTTTTATCGAAAAAATGGGGAATGGTGTGCCAATTTTGGATACTGTTACCAGAAAATGCAAGGTTGAAAAAATCAGTTCTACCATTTTTAAAATCGTACTAACTCAAGGTTTAAACCGTCAAATTCGTAGAATGTGTGAGTATTTGGGCTATGAAGTTACCGCTTTGAAACGCATCCGAATAATTAATATTTCACTTGATATTCCTGTAGGGCGTTATCGCGATTTAACCGATGCCGAAATAAAGGAACTTAACGAATTGATTGAACCTTCGAGCAAAACCGAAGAAGCGAGTTTGCCCAAACAAGAACCCATAAAACGGAGATCTGAATTCATCAAAAGAGACGATCCAAGGTTTAAGAAAAGAGGGGATTATTAATTTAGGACACGGATAAAACGAATTCGCTTTGCGAAAACACGGATAAAAACAGATTTTTCAAACTATTTTTAATTGTATTTTTAGAATATAAAAAGTCATAAAAAAGCAAAACCCAAGAAGTGAATCTTGGGTTTTTACTTTTTATATTCGCAAATATTTATTTTCTACTTCTAATTTTCCGTGCCAAAAGCGTGTTTTTCAATAACATCGCAATTGTCATTGGCCCTACACCACCAGGAACTGGTGTAATAAAGGATGCTTTTTTACTTACGCCATCAAAATCGACATCGCCAGTGATAACATATCCTTTTGGGTGCGAAGCATCTTCCACTCTGGTGATACCAACGTCGATAACGACAACACCATCTTTTACCATATCGGCTTTTAGATAATTAGGAACACCTAAAGCGGTGATAATAATATCGGCATTTTTGGTAAACTCCTCAATATTTTTGGTTCGGCTGTGAGTCAGTGTTACTGTTGAATCGCCAGGATAGCCTTTACGACTCATCAAAATACTCATTGGGCGACCCACAATATGGCTTCGACCAATAACTACGGTATGTTTGCCTGCTGTTTCTACTTTGTAACGCTCTAGCAATTCCATGATTCCATAAGGAGTTGCTGGCAAAAATGTTTCCATTTCTAATGCCATTTTTCCAAAATTTGCAGGATGAAAACCATCTACATCTTTGTCAGGATCAATAGCCATAAGGATTTTTTGCTCGTCGATATGTTTTGGCAAAGGCAATTGAACGATATAACCGTCTAAATCATCATCTTCGTTAAGTTCCTTTATTTTTGCCAATAATTCAGCTTCGGTAATGTTTTCTGGTAACGAAACCAAAGTTGATTCGAATCCGATTTGCTCACAAGATCGTACTTTGCTTCCCACATAAGTCAAACTTGCTCCGTTAGACCCAACAATAACTGCGGCCAAATGAGGCACTTTCTGTCCGTCAGCTTTCATTTTCTGAACTTCGGCAGCTATTTCATTTTTAATATCTTCTGATGTTTTTTTCCCGTCTAATAGTTGCATAAAGAACTGTTTTTGGTTTATTTTTAATTGAAATTTAAATTATGCTTCGGAACACTATTTCTAGTGTTGTGGCATTCCGCCTTTCATTCCGCTCATCATTTTCATCATATTTTTTCCGCCTGGACCTTGCATCATTTTCATCATCTTACTCATTTGATCAAACTGCTTCATCAATTGATTCACTTGCTCAATTTTGGTCCCAGAACCTTTGGCAATCCTTGTTTTTCTCTTTACATCAATTAAGGCAGGTTTTGATCTTTCTTTTGGAGTCATCGAATGAATAATTGCTTCGATATGTTTGAAAGCATCGTCTTCGATTTCGACATCCTTCATGGCTTTTGTAGCTCCAGGAATCATCCCTACCAAATCTTTCATATTACCCATTTTCTTCACTTGCTGAATTTGGGATAGAAAATCATCAAAACCGAATTCGTTTTTGGCAATTTTCTTTTGGATTTTTCTAGCTTCTTCTTCGTCAAATTGTTCTTGCGCTCTTTCTACCAAAGACACGACGTCACCCATTCCGAGAATACGTTCTGCCATACGTACAGGATAAAACACATCGATAGCGTCCATTTTTTCCCCTGTACCTACAAATTTGATTGGTTTATTTACAACCGTTTTAATCGAAATTGCAGCTCCACCACGAGTATCACCGTCTAATTTCGTCAAAATTACACCATCAAAATTCAATTTATCATTGAAGGCTTTGGCTGTATTTACGGCATCTTGACCGGTCATTGCATCAACAACAAACAAAGTTTCGTGGGGTTGAATGGCTTTATGAACATTCGATATTTCGGTCATCATAGCCTCATCAACTGCCAAACGCCCAGCTGTATCGACAATTACCACATTAAACCCATTGGCTTTAGCATGTTTAATTGCGTTTTGAGCAATTTCTACAGGGTTTTTATTTTCAGGTTCGGAGTAAACTTCAACAGCTATAGAATCTCCAACAACATATAATTGTTGAATTGCCGCTGGACGATAGATATCACAGGCAACCAAAAGTGGTTTTTTCCCTTTTTTAGTTTGAAGATAATTGGCTAGTTTTCCAGAGAAAGTAGTTTTTCCTGAACCTTGTAATCCCGACATTAAAATTACAGTTGGATTTCCAGAAAGATTGATTCCGGCAACATCGCCACCCATCAATTCGGTCAGTTCATCTTTGACTAACTTTACTAATAATTGTCCTGGTTGGAGTGTAGTTAATACATTTTGCCCAATTGCTTTTTCTTTTACTTTGGTAGTAAAATCTTTAGCAATCTTAAAATTTACATCGGCATCCAATAAAGCACGACGCACTTCCTTTAAAGTTTCGGCAACGTTTACTTCAGTTATTTTTCCGTGACCTTTTAGAATATGAAAGGCTTTGTCTAGTTTATCGCTTAAATTATCGAACATAATGCTATTTTTCTTTTATTGAAGTGCAAATTTAAGCATTTGCTTTTGAAGTTTAAATAGTTTGGAAATAAAAAAAACCAGTCATTTACGACTGGTTTTTTAAGAATATAAATATAGGTTTAGATTTTAAATCTTTTTCTATCTGTTTCTGTCAAATATATTTTTCTCAAACGAATAGATTTTGGAGTTACCTCTACATATTCATCTTTTTGAATGTATTCTAAAGCTTCTTCTAATGAGAAAATAATCGGTGGAATAATTCTTGCTTTATCATCATTTCCAGAAGAACGAACGTTAGATTGTTTTTTCTCTTTAGTTACATTCACACACATATCATCGCTACGTGAGTTTTCTCCAATAACTTGACCTTCATAAATTTCGTCGTTTGGATTAACGAAGAATTTACCACGATCTTGTAATTTATCGATAGAGTAAGGAATTGCTTTTCCTTTTTCCATAGAAATTAATGAACCTTTGTTACGTCCAGCAATTTCTCCTTTGTAAGGCTCATATCCTATAAAACGGTGGGCCATAATAGCTTCACCAGCAGTAGCAGTCAATAATTGATTACGCAATCCAATAATTCCACGAGATGGGATGTTGAATTTTACAATCATACGCTCGCCTTTAGTTTCCATAGACAACATTTCTCCTTTACGCATAGTAACAAATTCTACGGCTCTTCCCGAAAGTGTTTCTGGTAAATCGATTGTTAATTCTTCAATTGGCTCACATTTTTTACCATCAATTTCTTTGATAATAACTTGTGGTTGACCAATTTGTAATTCGTAACCCTCTCTTCTCATTGTTTCAATAAGAACAGATAAGTGTAATACACCACGACCAAAAACCATGAATTTATCAGCAGAATCAGTTTCACCTAATTTCATCGCTAAGTTTTTCTCTAACTCTGTTGTCAAACGATCTCTAATATGGCGAGAAGTTACAAATTTACCCTCTTTACCAAAGAAAGGAGAGTCATTAATTGTAAACAACATACTCATTGTAGGCTCATCGATTGCAATAGTTTGTAAAGCTTCTGGATTTTCGATATCGGCGATTGTATCTCCAATTTCAAAACCTTCAACTCCAACAATTGCACAAATATCTCCAGCAATTACTTCTTGAACTTTTTTACGACCTAATCCTTCAAAAGTATGAAGTTCTTTGATACGTGATTTTATGATTACACCGTCTCTTTTACATAAAGAGATTGGCATTCCTTCTTTTAAAACACCTCTTTCAAGACGACCAATAGCGATACGACCTGTAAATGCTGAGAAATCTAAAGATGTAATCAACATTTGTGGAGTTCCTTCAGAAACTTTTGGAGCTGGTACATTTTCGATAACCATATCTAATAATGCTTCAACATTATCCGTTACGTTTTCCCAGTGATCAGACATCCAGTTATTTTTAGCTGAACCATAAACTGTTGGAAAATCCAACTGCCACTCTTCTGCTCCTAATTCGAACATTAAATCGAAAACTTTTTCATGTACTTCTTCAGGAGTACAGTTTTCTTTATCTACTTTATTTATAACAACGCATGGTTTCAAACCAAGGTCAAGTGCTTTTTGTAATACAAAACGCGTTTGTGGCATTGGCCCTTCAAATGCATCTACTAATAGACAAACTCCATCAGCCATATTCAATACACGCTCTACCTCACCACCAAAATCGGCGTGACCAGGAGTATCAATAATGTTGATTTTTGTTCCTTTGTATACTACAGAAACATTTTTAGAAGTAATGGTAATACCTCTTTCACGCTCCAAGTCGTTGTTATCAAGAATTAAGTCACCTGTGTTTTCGTTGTCACGAAATAATTGACAGTGATACATAATTTTATCAACCAAGGTAGTCTTACCGTGATCGACGTGGGCAATAATTGCAATGTTTCTAATAGCTTCCATCTGTATTTTTTTGAGGTTGCAAAGGTACACTTTATTTTCATATAAAAAATATTTCTATAATAGTTTACATTTTGTTAACTATTTAAGGTCAAAAACATATAATCCTAAAAAAATAACTTTTAAACGATAATCAAAATTTTAATAATAATTAATTATATTTGAATAATGAAAAATAAGTCCAACAAAACAGCCCTAATTTACATTCTCACATCCCTATTTTTGGCTATTGTGTTTCATAAATTAATTCCAAAATACATTTCTATATCAGATTATTCTTTCTATAGTTTTACTACAAACATCTTATTTATACTGTTATCAGGAATATTACTTAAGTACATTTTATACAAAAACAATATTAAAAATTCGATCGTTTTCAAAAAATTAAAGAACAATAACGAGGAAATTAAAGAATCAAATGAAAGATATGACATCGTAACAAAAGCGACTAGCGACACCATTTGGGACTGGAAAATTCAGGAAGATAGTATTTCTTGGAATAAAGGAATTGAAAATATTTTTGGATACAAAAAAAACCAAGTAGGTACAAGTTCCGAATGGTGGTTTGGAAATATCCACCCAGAAGACAGCATTAAAATGTCTATAAAACTCTATTCTTTTATTGAACAAAAAACCGAAAACTGGCAAGATCAATACCGCTTTAAATGCGCTGATGGAACCTATAAATATGTTTTAGACAGAGGATTTCTTTTAAAAGATGAAAATGGAGTAGCCGTAAGAATGATTGGAGCAATTCAAGATATAACAAAGCAAAAAGAAGAAGAACAACGATTAAAGTTATTAGAGACGGTTATCACTCAAACTAAAGACTCAATAATCATAACCGAAGCCGATTTAAACGACAACAAGACACCTAAAATCGTATATGTAAATCCTGCTTTTTCCATAATGTCAGGATACCAATCTGATGAAATTATCGGAAAATCACCTGACATACTTATAGGTCCAAATTCGAACAACGAAGAATATAAGAAATTAATAAATGCTATAATAAACAAAGAAGAATGCCAGGTAGAAACTATCAGTTATAAAAAAAATAATGACGAATATTGGGTAAGTTTCTCCATGCTTCCCGTATATAATTCGGAGAGAGAACTTTCGCATTGGGTTTCGATTCAAAGAGATATTTCAGAGGAGAAAAAACAGGAAGTCGAAAAAGAACAACTCATTAGAGAGTTAACACAAAACAACAAAGATTTAAAACAGTTCTCCTATATAACATCTCACAATCTTAGAGCTCCATTATCAAATTTAACTGGACTATTAAGCTTATTAGACCACATTCCTATTGAAAATCAAGAATTAAAAGAAATTTTAGATGGATTCAATAAATCTACTCATTTATTAAATGAAACCATTAATGATCTTGTCAAAGTAATTATCATAAAAGACAACCCTTCTATCCAAAAAGAAGATGTTCAACTTAAAGATATTTTTGAAAACGTATTTAGTCAACTAGACTTCCTTATAGGATTACACAAACCTATTATAAAAATTAATTTTGAAGAAGTAGCTTTTTTAAATATTAACAAAGCATATTTAGAGAGCATATTATTAAATTTACTGACCAATTCAATAAAATACAAATCCGAAACCCAAAAACTAAAAATCAACATTTCCGCACGTAATGTTGACGGCACAACCATTCTCATCTTTAAAGACAACGGAATTGGGATCGATTTAGAAAGAAATAGAGACAAAATTTTCGGCCTTTACCAAAGATTCCACGACCATCCTGATAGCAAAGGACTAGGGCTTTATCTCGTAAAATCTCAAGTAGAAACTATGGGAGGAATTATTACAATAGAAAGCGAAGTCAATATTGGAACTATATTTACATTAACATTTAATAACAAATAAAATGCTTGATAAAATTTTATTCGTTGATGACGACCCCATAACCCAAATGCTATGCAAAATGGTCATTAAGAAAAATTCGTTTTCTAATGAAATAGATATAGCCAAAAACGGCGAAGAAGCGCTTGAATACTTCAAGACCTTCAAACAAAACTCAGAAACGGAGTTAAAAATAACCCCTCAATTAATCCTTCTAGATTTGAATATGCCTGTAATGGGAGGTTGGGAATTTTTAGATAGCTTTAGCACTTTAGAGTATTCCGAATACAACCATATCAAAGTCATTATCCTTTCTTCAACAATTGACCCGGCAGATATTGAAAAATCAAAAAAATATTCTATGGTAATAGATTTTTTATCAAAACCTATTTCTAAAGAAATGCTAGAATATATTAAAATTAACATTTTTCCATAAAAAAAGCTCTCAAAATTGAGAGCTTTTTTAAGCGGGGAGTAATTGGGGAAGGGTCAGCAACTCTTCTGGCTTATTCAGGAAGAGTGAGTAACTCTTCAATGATTCGCGCGACCGAGTCGGTGTAATGAGGCTCTGCGACAAACTTTGCATGTTTCACGCCATCGCGGTGGCCATCGCCCATCGCCCATGAACGCCC
>CAILTC010000382.1 GCA_903837025.1 uncultured Bacteroidota bacterium
GGCGCGGGTTTTTTTCTTCTTTTTATAAGGCAAATAAAAATCCTCCAATTCCTGTAAATCGAAGCTTTGTTGGATTTTTTTTTCTAATTCTGGCGAAAGTGCGTTTTGTTCATCAATCGATTTTAAAATCGCTTCTTTTCGCTTTACAATAACTTCGTAATCTTTTTGAAGTTTGGCAATTTGTTCGATAAAAACTTCATCAAGATTCCCTGTTCTGTCTTTTCGATACCGAGAAATAAACGGAATTGTGCAGTCTTCTTGCAATAATTGAACGGTGTTTTGAATGTTTATGGCTGCCGTTTGAACAGTTTTGGAGATGAATTGTATGTTGGTCATTTTTTTATTTTTTCGGACAGCTAAAATAATATCTTTGAAACTTAATTTGACTTAAATGACTGTTTTATTCTACTTTATTTTGATTTTAAATGGAATTGCTTTTATGCTAACAGCTTATGACAAACATTTGGCAAAAGCGCGCAAACATAGAATTCCAGAGCGGACACTTTTAGGTTTTGTTTTTTTAGGAGGAACTATTGGTTCCGGTTTATCAATGCTTATTTTTAAACATAAAACTTCTAAAACATCCTATTTATCGAGGTTTTGGGGAATTTTATTTATACAGGTTTTTCTTGTTTTCATGTGGTTCTATTTCAATTCTTCTAAGTGATAAACTCCAAATAATTTCCTTTATTAATCACTTCAAAAGTAGCATCAGGATAGGCTTTTGCGAAAGCGGTGGGAATTTTTGCTTTTCTATTTTCGTTCCATTTGAATTCGTAGCCTCGCAAAACACCATTTTCTTCTTCTAACCAATCTAATTCTTGTTGGTCATACGTACGCCAAAAATAATTGGAAACTGTTTTCTGAATATAATTTTGATACTTTATTCGTTCTGATCCTAGATAATTTTCCCATAAGGCACCAACGTCTGTTCTAGAATCCAATCGGCTAAAATTGGCAATAATACCATTGCGAATTCCATTATCATAAAAATACCATCTATTCGATTTTGTAATTTCTTTCCGCAAATTTCTACTAAAACCTGGCACTTTATAAATCACAAAAACTTTAGAAAGCAAGTCTAAATAACTTTCGACCGTATTTTTAGAAATACCCAATTGTCTGGCTAATTCCTGCAAAGAAACTTCTTTACCCACTTGAAAAGCAATTAATTTAAGTAAATCTAAAATTTTATTGGATTGTTTTATTCCTTCATAAACCAAGATGTCTTTCAATAAATAGGAATTGATGATCTCTTTGAGATAATTGATTTTATCATTCCAATCGGGATATTGTTCTAGTTCTGGATAACTTCCAAAAAGCAATCTTTCTTCTAATTTTAGAGTAGTTTCCTTGAAATTCTCTTGTTTGCCAAACTCCATTTGAGCAAACGGAAATAAATATATGGTGTTTTTTCTTCCTACCAAAGGTTCACCCAATTTGTTTGATAAATCAAAAACGGATGATCCTGTGGCAATGATTTTTATGCCATCAATCTAGTCAACAATCAATTTCAAAATCAATCCGATATCGGGAATATTTTGAGCTTCATCAATAACTAATAATTTAATATTGGTTAAAAGTCGTCTGTAATTACTTACTGATCGCTCTTTTAGTAAATCTGCATCTTGAATGTCTTCACCATTTAATTGTAAATAATCCTCTTTTGGTATTGTGGAAAGATAATTTTTTATAAACGCTGTTTTTCCAACACGTCTTGCACCCAATAAAATCAATACTTTATTAGGTAAAACCTTTTTATTAAATAACGTATTTATACCTCGTTCTAAAAAAATCATAACCTAGATTTTTAAAATTAATATACAAATGTAACCATAAAAACATTAATTCAGTCAGTCAACTGACTGAATTTACA
>CAILTC010000383.1 GCA_903837025.1 uncultured Bacteroidota bacterium
AGTGATTGTACTTTTTGATGCAAATCTTTTCCATCAAAATAGCTACAGTTTGATCCAGTTCCTAGAATACTTACAATAGCTTTTTCTCCTTTTGGAGTTGTTGCATAAACGGCTGCATAAGTATCTTCTTCGACAACAACTATAGCATTTGGAAAATATTCTTGAAAAACTTGTGATAGCGTAATTTTCATTCTATCTGTTCCGCAACCTGCTCCGTAGAAAAATAAATGGGTAGCATTATTTTTATTTTGTAAAATATCAAAACGATCGTTCAAACGTTCTATAATTTCCTCTCCCTCAAGTATTTCAGGATTTAATCCTAAAGTTTGAGTAGTAAACAATACTTTTCCTTCTTCATCTATTGCAATCCAATCGGCTTTGGTCGAGCCACTATCAACTAATAATCTCATTTTCTTTGGTTTTTTTTGGTTTTTGGTTTTTTTTGTTTGTTCTTCTTGTTAGAGGGAACAAAAAACAAAATCCCGTTAAAAAAGTCTAACGGGATTTTATTATATGGGTATTATTATTTTAAACTTGAGATATGTACAGATAAATCAATTAATTTACTTGAATAACCATATTCGTTATCATACCAAGAGATGATTTTGAAGAAAGTTGAATTCAAACCAATTCCTGCATTTACATCAACAATTGAAGTTCTTGAATCTGAAACGAAATCTTGAGAAACAACTAAATCTTCTGTGTATCCTAAAATACCTTTCATTGTAGTTTCAGAAGCTAATTTTAAAGCAGCCATTATTTCAGCATAAGAAGTTTCTTTTGCTAATTTCACAGTTAAATCTACTACAGAAACGTCAGTAGTAGGAACACGTAAAGACATACCTGTTAATTTACCGTTTAATTCTGGAATAACTTGACCAACAGCTTTTGCAGCTCCTGTAGAAGATGGGATAATGTTGCAAGATGCAGCACGTCCGCCTCTCCAGTCTTTTCTAGAAGGACCATCAGTTGTCATTTGAGTTGAAGTTGTAGCGTGAACAGTTGTCATCAAACCTTCAACAATTCCAAAATTGTCATTGATTACTTTAGCTAATGGAGCTAAACAGTTTGTTGTACAAGAAGCATTAGAAACAACAAGATCAGATGCTAAAGCTTTTGTATGATTTACACCCATTACAAACATTGGAGCATCTGCAGATGGAGCAGAGATAATTACTTTTTTAGCACCACCAGTGATGTGTGCTTTTGCAGTTTCTAATGTAGTAAAGAAACCTGTACATTCTGCAACTACGTCTACATCAACTTCATTCCATTTCAAGTCAGCAGGATTTCTTTCTGCAGTGATACGGATATGTTTTCCGTTTACATATAATTTTCCTTCTTTTACTTCTACAGTTCCATTGAAACGACCATGTACTGAATCATATTTCAATAAGTAAGCTAAGTGATCTACATCTAATAAATCATTGATTGCTACTACTTCTACATTGTCTCTGTTGAAAGATTCTCTAAATACAATTCTTCCAATTCTTCCAAAACCGTTTATTCCTAATTTTACTTTTGACATTCTTTTTTTATTTAATCGTTTACTATTCTAATTGCTATTTTTAAGAGGATTAATTCCTTTTAAATTTTTTATTTATATTGACATTATTTCAGAAACACGCAATAATTCTCTGTCTATTTCTGTGTGTCCTTTTATGGCTTGTTCTAATGGGGTAAGCGCTACTTTATCATTGATCATTCCAACCATGAAATTTGATTTCCCTGCTAATAAAGATTCAACAGCGCTAACGCCTAATCTACTTGCAAGAACTCTATCGTAACATGATGGTGCACCACCACGCTGCATGTGTCCTAATACAGAAACACGCACTTCATATTCAGGCAAATTTGCTTCAACGTAATCTTTTAATTCGAAAACGTTTTTACCAATTTTATCACCTTCGGCAATAACTACGATACTAGATGATTTTCCTGCTGCTTTACTTTTTCTTAGTGATTCTACCAATCTTTCTAAACCTAAGTCTTCTTCAGGAATTAGAATTTCTTCGGCACCAGCACCAATTCCAGCATTTAATGCAATATGACCCGCATCACGTCCCATTACTTCTACAAAAAATAGTCGGTTATGTGAACTTGCAGTATCACGAATTTTATCGATACATTCTACAACGGTATTCAAAGCGGTATCATACCCTAAAGTATGACTAGTTCCGAATATATCATTATCGATTGTACCTGGAATTCCCATTACTGGAAATTTGTATTCACTATTAAAAATTTCGGCACCTGTGAAACTTCCATCTCCACCAATAACTACAAAGGCATCAATACCTGCATTTACTAGTTGCTCATGTGCTTTTTTACGACCTTCTACAGTCATAAATTCTTTAGAACGAGCCGATTTTAGTACAGTTCCTCCTTTATTAATAATATTATGTACGCTTCTAGGACCCATTTCTTTGAAGTCTCCTTCAATCATTCCTTGATATCCTCTGTAAATCCCTACACATTCTATATTGTGAAAAGCACATGTACGTACTACTGATCGAATGGCTGCATTCATACCTGGAGAATCTCCTCCTGAGGTTAATACAGCAACCTTTTTTATTGATTTTGGCATTATTTAAGTATTAAAGTGTAAAAATAATAAACATTCAGCACTATTGAAGCTATGTTTTTAATAAATTAGTAATGGATAACTAAATTCAAACGTTTTAGTTAATAAGTTTATTTTTTGTAAATAAGATTGTTATTAAGTAACAAATATAAAAGTTAAAATATTGGATATTATTACCCAAATATTAAATTATAATCAAGTAACAGCTATTTTTCTACTTAATTAATCTTCTTCTGGTATAACTCCTTCTTGATTTTGTTTCTGATTTTTAGTATTTTGTTTTTTAGATTTAGATGGATTAAGCGTTTCTGGGGACAAACCAGAATCTTGAAATACAGGATTTGAATTAGAAGCTTTCTCTATTTTATTGTTTTTAAAAATTTTATTAGCAAGCTCTTTAAAGGTATCAAAATCTACTTCATACGAAACCCCAACTCCTTGTGTATAACCAATTCCTTCTCCAATATAATTGATATCAGTTTCTTTATTGAAAAACCGCAAATTTAAAGTTCCATCTTCATTTACTCTATATAATACTTCTACGTTTCCTATAACTGCAGTTTGACTGATTCCTCCAAAAGGAACTCCAACTTTCCCATTAATAGTAATTCTTTCGTTTACCTTAGACGAAATAGAAGCTACAAATCTTCCGTCAGCCTCTTTTCCAATTGTTTTGTCAGCCGAAATAATATCAATATCTACTTTAAATTTTTCGTCATCAGAGTGTATCATTCCACTCAATAAACCTTTGGCGGTTTCAAATGCATTTCCCGAAATTGCCGATTGGCTAACACCTTCTGCACTCAAAAAGCCTCCTGTTGACAATAAATATAAAGCTTGTGTTTGTCGTATATCTTTATCGTTTAGTTTGTATTCTATTTCGGATTTCAAGACATTACTAACATTCGGAAATTCGAAACTAAAATCGGGTTCTGGGCTAGTCAAATCGCCACGAACACCAATCACTACATTTACATCAACCTTTTTATTAAATGAGGAATTGTCTAGCAAAACAGCAGGATTTGCCGATGTTTTATAAACCGCTTCTAGATTCAAACGTGCTTTCATAGGATCACCTTCCCATGCAATATAACCTCCTTTTTTTACGGTAAATTTCTTGTCGATTATACCGCCATATTTAAAATTATAAGTTCCTTCATATGCTTGAAAATCGCCCCACATGTTAAATTTTCCTAAGGTGTTTATCTTAAATAACAAGGTTCCGTTTCCTCTTCCTTTCATCCCATGGCCTGAATTACGGTCCAAAATAACTTCAACTTCGGCATTTGGTGTAATATCGAGATCAAATTCTAGCTCAAGTCCTTTATATTTCTTTGAATTATCTACAATTCCTTTTTTGATATTGAACTTTTCTTTAGTGCTCAAAAAATGAATGAAATCATTTTCACTTACATTTTCAGAATTGTTTATCGGTATTTTTAATGCAGATCCTTTATCTGATTTGGCATCAACCTTTATAAACAATGCATTTGTAGGACCTTTAATAGTAGCATTTCCGTTTATATAAGCAACACCATAATACGCTGCGCCCTCGTGGTCTTTTGTATCAAGTACCAATAATCTTTTCGAATCTATAGCCAAATCTAATTTCCAATCCGAAAAAACTTTATGTTCAATACTTCCGTTTAAAATTCCTTTTGTTCCAAATTTTGTATCGGTGAGCACATCATTCCTTAACAAAAACTTTTCATCTGTTAGATCAACTATCGTTTTATCATCTAATTTATAATCCACATTCAAATACGGAATTGTAATTCCTGCATTATCAACATATAAACGGCCATTTATTTCTGGTTTGTTTAAATCCCCACCAATGCTCGCATTTCCTGATGCAAACCCTCTAATATTC
>CAILTC010000384.1 GCA_903837025.1 uncultured Bacteroidota bacterium
CGTAATTAGCCCAGATAGAAGTCGAAATCCTCCCGATTTTTTTCGGGAGATTGTAACGGATAGCTGGAATAAGCTCCTAAAAAAAGGCAAATTGTTATCAGCTATTTTCTTTCAGAATTCTATAAACCAATTCTTTGGTGGGTTTTTGATCGCCTAGTTTTGCCCTGACCACATCAAAGGGCACTTTAAAATCGCAGCCCGATTTATAGTCGCTGCAACCGTAAGCGGTGTTTCCTTTGAGCACCGTTCCCTTTTTGCACTTGGGACATTCTAATACATCCGAAATTGGTTTCGCAACGGTTTTATTCGGTTCTAATTTCAGTTCGAAATTTTCGTCAAAACGCAGCAAACCTTCCACAGAGCCAGCTTCGGTTTTGAAATCTTTCAAGTTTACGGTTGATCCTTTTTGGAGTAAGCGCAAATATTGGTTTTCCGATATTTTTTTATCGGCAAAAGTATACGGCAATACAAAACGGCAACCGGCTTTGTAATCGCCACATCCATAAGCCAATTTTCCTTTGATAAGCGTCGAATTTTTGCATTTCGGGCAGACTTCGGCCAAGATTCCTTCGGCTTTCTTTTTCTCGACAACAGCTTCTTTTTTTTGAACACTTCCTACATGCGAAATATTAGCGCCTCTGGTTTCTTTTCGCACTTCATAGACCAATTCCTCGACCATCAGTTTCATGTTTTTGATAAAAGCAGCGGCGGTAAAAGTTCCTTTTTCAATGTCTTTTAGCTGCTTTTCCCAACTTCCGGTCAATTCTGCCGACTTGACCAAATCATTCTGAATGGTATCAATCAACTGAATTCCTGTTGGCGTTGGCAAAACCTGTTTTTTGTTTCGAACGATGTATTGACGCCTAAAAAGTGTTTCAATAATATTGGCTCGTGTTGACGGTCGGCCAATGCCGTTTTCCTTCATCAATTCGCGCAAATCTTCGTCGTCCACTTGTTTGCCCGCTGTTTCCATGGCGCGCAACAAGGTAGCTTCTGTAAACTGATTCGGCGGTTTGGTTTCCTTTTCTAAAAACGAAGGTTGGTGCGGTCCTTTTTCGCCCACAACAAAACTAGGTAATAAATCGGCTTCTTTTTCTTTGGCATTTGGGTCTTCAAAAACGATGCGAAATCCTTTTTTTAAGATTTCTTTTCCTGTGGTTTTGAAGAGTACATCGGCTGCTTTTCCCATTACCGTGGTATTGGCGACTAAACAATCGTCATAAAAAACAGCAATAAAACGGCGTGTAATAATATCATAGACTTGCTGCTGATTGTATTGCAAATTGCTTTGAATCCCCGTTGGAATAATCGCGTGGTGATCGGTTACTTTTTTATCGTTGAAAACCTTGGGCGATTTCTTAATCTTTTTTTCCAAAAGCGGTTGCGTCAAGGCAGCGTATTTGGTTAAGTTTTGCAAAATTCCAGCCACTTTTGGATAGACATCATTGGGCAAAAACGTCGTATCGACTCTGGGGTAAGTGACCACTTTTTGTTCGTACAAAGTCTGAACGATTTTTAGCGTTTCATCAGCCGTAAAGCCAAATTTGGTATTGCAATACACTTGTAAACCCGTTAAATCAAAGAGTTTGGGTGCAAATTCATTGCCGTTCTTTTTTTCGACAGCAACAATTTCGAAATCACTTTCTTGGACTTTCTGAGCCAAAATCTCACCCTCTTCTTTTTTCAAAAAGCGACCTTCCTCATAGCTAAAAAGGGTTTCTCGATATAAGGTTTGCAACTCCCAATAGGGTTGCGGTTTGAAATTCTCAATTTCCTTAAATCGATCCACGACCATCGCCAAAGTTGGCGTTTGCACCCGCCCAATAGACAAAACTTGTTTGAATCCGCCGTGTTTTACAGTATATAAACGGGTGGCATTCATGCCCAATAACCAGTCACCAATGGCTCTCGAAAATCCGGCATAATATAAATTATCGTAGTGGGCAGACGGTTTCAAGTTCTGGAAACCCTCCTTGATAGCCTCGGTGGTTAAGGACGAAATCCACAATCGTTTTACCTCGCCTTTGTAATGCGCTTCGTTCATCACCCAGCGCTGAATGAGTTCGCCTTCTTGCCCCGCATCCCCGCAGTTGATGACCAAAGTGGCTTTGTCGAACAAGCTTTTTATAATTTTGAATTGCTTCTGAATCCCCGAATTTTCGACCACCTTCGTTTCAAATTTCTCCGGAAGCATGGGCAAATTGTTCAAATCCCAACTTTTCCAGTGGGGTTTGTAATCATTCGGTTCTTTCAAAGTGCATAAATGCCCAAAAGTGTAGGTTACCACATAGCCATTGCCTTCATAATACCCATCGCGTTTGGTATTTGCTCCCAGAACGGATGCGATTTCGCGCGCTACACTTGGTTTTTCGGCAATACAGACCTTCATTTTTTACTTCTTCTTTTGAAGCCGCAAAGTAAGAATTTAGAAATTGGTATTAAAAAGAAACCGTCAGGAGTTATGAACGAGAGGCTAATTCGAAGTTTTTTCAGGAGCAGAACGATGTGTGTTCACAAGTACGAATCGTCCTGCTGTCCGCTGTATCTCTTCGCTGCGCTACGAGGATGCCGCTTCCATCAGGGCTAAAGATGATGTCTCATTTTCATAAGAACGAAATCAAAAAGATTCTGCTAGATTGTCATTTATTTGTTTCTCAAATGTATTTATGTGAGCCGTCACAATTCGGCATTTTTTTAGACAATCCACAAATGCAATCGTTAATTCCTTTTCCGTCCAGAATTCGCTGCGTGTATTTTTCTATTCTGCTTTCTCGAGTTTTAGAATTTTTGGAAGCTGAAAAATAGAGATTATACCCGCGTTGTCGGCCTGGTGTTAAGGCTTCAAAAGCTGTTTTTAAATCAGGATTTTTGTTTAAAGCATTTTGTAATTCTTCGACCAATTCAAGATCAG
>CAILTC010000385.1 GCA_903837025.1 uncultured Bacteroidota bacterium
AGTAGAAGAAATAAATATTTTAAAATTCTCATGTTAAGTAGGTTTTCAGATGTAAAGTTATAAATTTTATTAATACTTTGAATATCTTAAAAATATAAAATTAATTATCAAGTATTAGTAAAGATCAAACAATTTACATCAGCAGCCTAAATCGGATTTATAAATCCAGTTTTGGGATCTAAATTGGGCTCAAAAGGAAACGTATTTTCGATTGCAGTAAAGCATCCAAAATCATTTGCAGAAAAATGTTTTTTTATTCTTAAAATTGAAAAACTTATCTTTTAAAAAATATTTTTATAACAAACAAAATCGCAATAAAAAGGATAAACCCAAGCAAAATCTTGTAATTATCTTTATAAAAAGTTTGATGTAACTTGGCATCTTTTCGATACGAATAAATCATTGCAATAACAAAAGTAATAAAAAAACCACCTGCAAATAATAATTGTCCTTGACTAAACATAGTTTAAAATATTTTGGGCAAATTTAGGAATTTGTTTAGGAAAAGTTGCTAATTTGCCCCTTCATTTAATTATATAAAAATATGCAAAAACAAATCAACGCTGTCAAGGAATTTCACACCGCATTTATCATTGGTCACAGTGAAACTCCAATCGCCGATTTGGGTGAATCTAAAAATATACTTCGTTATAACTTAATGAAAGAAGAAAACGAGGAATATCTTGAGGCTGTTCAAAATAATGATTTAATAGAAATTGCTGACGCACTTGGCGATATGATGTATATTCTTTGCGGAACAATTATCGAACATGGCTTACAACATAAAATCGAAGAAGTTTTCGACGAAATTCAACGCTCTAATATGAGCAAATTAGGCGAAGACGGAAAACCTATTTATCGCGAAGATGGAAAAGTAATGAAAGGGCCTCATTATTTTAAACCAGATTTTTCTAAAATACTTGGAGTTTAGCAGATTGCAGAATTCAGTTTGCAGGTTTCAGGTAAAAAAGAATTCAGATGGAAAATTTTAGATTTCAGAAAAAAAGCAGTTTAAAAATGAAATGAATCATCTTTAAACTGCTAATTAATTTTGTTAAATGTCTGTTTTTTTTGCTGCTGCAATTCTGTAACCTGAAATCTGCAAACTGCCATCTGAAACCTGGAATCTAAAATCTATACTTTAACGGTCCAGCCAAAAGTGTCTTCGGCTAATTTTTGTTGAATTTTTGTCACTTTATCTTTTAGTTGTAAAGCAACTGAATTTTCAATTTTTGTCAATTCGTGGTAAATATCTTGGTATGAAAATCCAGAAATAGGACTTACTACCGCAGCTGTTCCAGCTCCGAAAATTTCTTTCAAGCTTCCGTCATTAGCTGCATCAACAAGTTCAGCCGCTAATACAGAACGAACTTCTACAGCAATACCTTCGCTTTTTGCTAAATCAATAAGTGTTTTTCTAGTTACACCATCAAGAATCCTTTCGCTTGTAGGAGCAGTAAATAAAGTATCGTTAATTCTAAAAAACAAATTCATTGTACCCGCTTCTTCCAGTTTGGTATGCGTAGCATCATCGGTCCAAATGATTTGTTGAAAACCTTCTTTGTTCGCTAAATTAGTAGGATAGAATTGCGCAGCATAGTTTCCTGCAGCTTTCGCAGCTCCAATTCCACCATTTGCCGCTCTACTATAATGTTCGGCAATAATAACTTTTACATCGCCAGAATAATAGGCTTTTGCAGGAGATAAAATAATTATGAATTTATAATCATCCGATGGATTTGCAATTACGCCTGCACCGGTAGCAATCATAAAAGGTCTGATGTATAGCGAACTTCCGTTCTCTTTTTTTACCCATTCTTTTTCTAATTGCAATAATTGTTTTAGACCTTCCATGAAAATTTCTTCAGGAATTTCAGGCATTGCCATTCTAATTGCTGAATTATTGAAACGTTTAAAGTTTTCTAATGGTCTAAAAAGCCAAACATCATCTTGGGCATCTTTGTAGGCTTTCATTCCTTCAAAAATTGCTTGACCGTAATGAAAAACTTTAGAAGATGGATCCATTAAAAAAGGGGCATACGGTTTAATGATTGGTTTTTGCCATTCCCCATTTTTAAAATCACATTCAAATAAATGATCTGTGAAAATTTCGCCAAAATTCAAATGATCAAAATCTACTTCATTTATTTTTGAAGTTGCGGCTTTTATTATTTCAATTTTGTTGGTTTGTGTAGTGCTCATAATCGGTTATTATGTTTTAAAAATATTTTTATATCAGGGCTTATGCCACAATATTGAGATACTATTTGAAATATACGTCTTGCAAAATTAAATAAAAATCGGCATATTCTTTGCTAAAAAAACATTAATTATAGCATTTAACTGTGATTTGTTTATATTCTAAAAAAACTATGAAAAGTAGTGGTAAATTTATGATATTTATAAAAATAGTTCCATTTTTGAAGACTAAACCTATTTGTTTTTAATTAATTTTGGCCTGCTTATAAATGAATACAAGCAAATAACACCACGCTATTTTGGAAAGAGAAATAATCAAAACCCGTGACGGCTCAACAACGATACATATTAAGGACTGGGACGAATGTTATCATTCGAGATTTGGAGCCATTCAAGAAGCGCAACATGTGTTTATAAAAAATGGACTTTCATTATTCGAAAACGCTCCAGTTTCTATTCTAGAAATAGGTTTCGGAACGGGTTTGAATGCTTTTATTACTTTTTTAGAATCACAAAAATTAAATCAAAAGATTGATTATGTTGGTGTCGAAGCGTATCCAATTTCAGCCGAAGAAGTGGTATCATTGAATTATGTTTCTGAATTGAATGCGGAAATGGAAAGATCCATTTTCGAAAAAATGCACGAATGCAATTGGGAAGAACAAATTGCTTTAAGTGATGATTTTACCCTTAGCAAACGGAATCAATTTTTTGCTGCTATTAATGATTTCGAAAAGTTCGATTTAATTTATTTCGACGCCTTTGGATATGATGTTCAACCTGAATTATGGAGTACTGAAATATTTAAAAAAATGTATGAGGCACTTAAGTCAAGTGGCGTATTAGTTACTTATGCAGCACGTGGAGTCATAAAAAGAAGTATGAAAGAAGTAGGTTTTACTGTCGAAAAATTGCAAGGAGCACCCGGAAAACGTGAAATGTTTAGAGCTAGAAAAGGGTAATTTCTTATTCAGAATTATTTATTTTGAAGGCAATAAAAAAACATAATTCTTCGTTAAATAATAATGTGAGATATAAAAAAAATGTAGTTTTACATCACTTTAAAATGAGTATTTAACCTTATAATCTTAAATAAGTATGTCGAAGATAATGTTTGATTACACGAAGTCAATACTCGAAAGAGTGAGTTTTGATGCAATACTTTTTTGCAAAGAATTAGAAAAAGCGATTAAATCTTTGTTACCTTATGAAATGGAACAATTACGTGAATGGTTGTTAAATTTCGTAATCGAAAAGCCAGAATTAAAGCAATGCTTATTGATTGTAAATAAATAATTTAAAGAGGCTGTCCGAAAAGACAGCCTTTTTTATTTCTTTTGAATTGGACTAATTATTTGCACATTCTGAAAAGTAATAGCTCCTTTAACTACTCCAGATATGGTATTTCTTAGCGCATCGATAATATGAATTTTCAATTCACTTTTTGGGTAAATTAAACTTACTTCACGTGCTGGTTTTGGTTCCTTGAAATGTCTTAATTTTAATTGGTCTTTTTCCTTTAAATCCAAAGTATGTAAGTAGGGAAGTAGCGTGGTTCCTAAACCTTCGTCGGCTAATTTTATCAAGGTTTCAAAACTACCACTTTCTAATTGAAAATTATTTTCTGAAACTGCATTTTGGTTTTTGCATAAATTTAAAATTCCATCTCGGAAGCAATGTCCGTCTTGCAAAAGTAAAATATCACTAAGATTTAAATCGGATATCTCAATTTCATCTTTATGTGATGTAGCGTAATTGTCAGGAATATAAGCTACAAATGGTTCAAAATAAAGAACAATTTCCTTGATTTTTTCATCTTCTAATGGTGTTGCTGCAATGGCAGCATCTAGATGTCCGTTTTTTAGACGAAGAATAATTTCATCGGTGTTCAACTCTTCGATGATGAGCTTAACTTTTGGGTATTTTTTGATAAAATTATTCAAAAACATTGGCAAAAGCGTAGGCATAATGGTCGGAATAATTCCCAATCTAAATTCGCCACCAATAAACCCTTTTTGGTATTCTACGATATCTTTTATTTTTCCGGCTTCGTTGACAATATTTTTGGCTTGATTGACAATTTTTTGACCAATATCTGTAAGTTGAATTGGTTTTTTGCTTCTGTCAAAAATTTGAATATTAAGTTCTTCTTCTATTTTTTGAATTTGCATACTTAATGTAGGTTGGGTAACGAAACATTTTTCGGCAGCAAGGGTGAAATTTTTGTGTTCGGCAACAGCCAAAACATATTGTAATTGAGTTATTGTCATGGAAATAGTATTTTATGATGCAAATATAAAAAACTATCATTTTTAATTATGATTGTTTTTAAATAAATTCTGCTAAATTATTTTATTCTATCTTTGAATACGTTAAATCATTACAAAAACTATGAGCGATTTTTACAAAAAAATATTAGATAATAATAAGAAGTGGGTGGAAATGTCATTGGCGATAGATCCCAATTATTTTGAAGATTTAGCGAAACAACAAAAGCCCCCTTTGTTATGGATAGGTTGTTCGGATAGTCGTGTTCCTGCAAATGAAATTGTAGGTGCTAAACCTGGCGATGTATTTGTACATAGAAATATTGCCAATATGGTGGTTCATAGCGATATGAATATGCTAAGCGTTTTAGATTATGCTGTGAATGTTTTGAAAGTAAAACATGTTATTGTTTGCGGTCATTATGGTTGTGGAGGTGTGCAGGCCGCAATGAGCAACCACTCGATAGGTATAATTGATAACTGGATTCGTCATATAAAGGATATTTATCGTTTGCATCAGACTTATTTAGATTCTATAGAAAACGAAACGGATCGCTTTAATGCCTTTGTTGAAGTCAATGTAAAGGAACAAGTATTCGATTTGGCTAAGACTTCTATTGTTCAGTCTGCTTGGAAAAATGGTCAAGATTTAACCTTGCATGGTTGGGCTTACGGATTGAATTCTGGTTTTGTAACCGATTTAGATGTGAATATAAGTTCCGATGTAGATTTAGACGAAGTGTACCAATTAAAATTTTAATAGAATAATAGTATAAATATTTTAAAACTGCTTTCGGGCAGTTTTTTTATGATTTCTTTGAACCATTAATATCTTAATGGTTTACATATCAATTTTTAAATATTATATAATATTAGTTTTCAAAATAAAATCGAGTAGAACCAAAACATCAATCTTCAGTTTCAAGATTTTCATTAAATGCCGATGGTAATAATGTTGGTATAAATTTAATAAAAATGGGTAATAATAAACTGCCACCAGGAAGCAAAAATATAGCCAATGAAGGAACAGTTTTACATATATCCAACAACTGTTTTCGTACTTTTTTCTTTTCTTTTTCATCCAAATCTCTTTGGGTAGAATAGGCTAATAACAACATCAATTCCTTGCTTTCAATAATTTCTTTTACCAGTCTATTTTTGTTGCGAGTAATAAGTTTTACAACCGTTTGAGTTGTTTGGTCATAGAAATGTTTAACCGGATTGGAGTAATTAAAATAAGGGATTTCATGTTTGTATTTAGTGATAAAATCATTGGTATTTTCGATACTTTCGGTAACGAAATCATCTGAAATTGTCATTATTTCGGCTAATTTATGAAGAAAATAAGCTTCGTTTTTTTCGATTACCCCATCGCTCCATAATGCCATTCCCGCCATATCAATCAAGTAGCGTTTTTCTAGTTCATTTGAGAAAAACTCTAATTTCAATTCATCAAGATTTAGAACATTAACCTTTGAAAATTTACTGTAACGAACGGATGCTTCAAAAAGTTTAATCAGAAGATCGTCATATTTAGATTTATTCGATTTTGTTTTTAAAGCTAGTGAAACGATACTGACGATGGTTTCTTCTATTTTTTTTCATTGTTGTCCGATAAAAGTAAAAAAAAAGAAGCCATAAAAATGGCTTCTCAATTAAAATCGTAATTTG
>CAILTC010000386.1 GCA_903837025.1 uncultured Bacteroidota bacterium
TCGCCAGTTCGCTGACGTTCGTTTCGTTTTTTTTACATCAAATAGTAAATTTTCAAACGAATAGCTATTAATTTCTTTTACAAAAGTAATGCCTAATTTTCTAATTGCTTCGTCTGTTCGGTAAATTTTTCACCTCAGGTCAAGAATTTCGTTTTGAATTTTTTAGCCTTTGTTATGTTGTAGAGTTTGTAAAATAATAGAGGTTTTACAAGCTAAAATTTTTTTCCAAAAAAATTATATAAGGGATCTTGTACTATTTTATAGCACAAACACCTTTTTTGTCTGAATTTTTTGTATTTTAGGAGTCAATTAAGTCCCATACTTAAAAAAATAAACCATGACTTCTTTAAAGATTTTCCTGATTGAAGACGATGCTTTCTTTGGCGAAGCTTTGAAATACCATTTAAAATTAAACCCAGATTTTGATGTTCATCTTTTTAAATCTGGAAAAGAATGCTTGAATAATTTGTATAAAAAGCCCGATATCATTTGTTTAGATTTTGGTCTGCCGGATATTACAGGAGATATACTTCTAAAAAAAATTCAAGAAACGAACAACAAAATTCCAATTATAATTATAAGCGGGCAAGAAGATATAGAAGTCGCTGTCAATTTTTTAAAAGCAGGTGCCAAAGATTACATTGTTAAAAACGAACATACAAAAGACATTCTTTGGAATTGTATAGGGAAAATAAGGGAAAATCTTGTTTTGATTAACGAAGTCGAAGATTTAAAAGAAAAATTAGAACAAAAATTTAGTTTTGAAAACACAATAATTGGTCAAAGTGATGCCATAAAAAGTGTGTTTAATAAAATAAATAAATCCATTAATACGAATATTAATGTTTCGATAACAGGTGAAACGGGAACAGGAAAAGAAGTTGTAGCAAAAGCGATCCATTATAATTCAGAACGAAAAATCAAACCTTTTATAGCTATAAATATGGCGGCTATTCCGAATGAATTAATGGAAAGTGAATTTTTCGGACATGAAGCGGGTGCTTTTACAGGAGCGAATACCAGAAGAGTTGGTAAATTTGAGCAAGCAAATGGCGGAACAATTTTTCTTGATGAAATTGCGGAGTTAGATTTGAATCTTCAGAGTAAATTATTGAGGGTTTTGCAAGAACGCGAGGTGGTTCGTTTAGGAGGAACTACCAAGATAAAATTTGATGCTAGGCTTATCATTGCAACCCATAAGGATTTAGCACAAGAAGTGAAAAAAGGTAATTTTAGAGAAGATTTATATTATAGAATTATTGGTTTACCCATAGAGTTGCCTCCATTAAGAGATCGAGGAAATGACACCTTGTTGTTATCAAAACATTTTATGGCTTTATTTACAAAAGAGAATAAGATGAAACCCATCTCATTGTCAAAAGAATCTAAAGACAAACTGATAAAATACCCCTTTCCGGGTAATATCCGAGAGTTAAAATCGGTTATTGATTTAGCGTGCGTAATGAGTGATGGCAAAGAAATTGTACCCGATGATCTAACTTTTACGAGTATAAATGATACTGATTTTTTTCTGAACGAAGAAAAGACATTAAAAGGATATACTACCGAAATCATTATGCATTATCTAAAAAAGAACAATAATGACGTGTTGAAAACAGCAAAAAAATTAGATATAGGCAAATCAACCATTTATAATTTAATTCAGTCCTATGAATTAGACAAATAAATATAACGGAATTTGTCTTTTATAAAGCGAATTTGTTCTATAGTTAAAAATGGAGGATTGTATTAATGAAATAGAATAAATATGGATTTTCATCAACTTTTACAAAAACAGATCAAAAAACATTTGACAATTGATTGTGTCGAAGATCCTTCTATTAAGGCGTTTATTCAATCTGTGAATGAATCGTATTTGAATTTTGAAAGTGACATAAATAATTCATATATCGAACCCAATAAAGAGGAATTAAGTGACAATAATTCAATAATAAAAGAGTCTGTAGATCAACCACTACAAACCGTAGAATTATTTGGAAATTTAATAGACAATCTACAATCGGGGATTTTATTAGAAAGTGAGAATCGAAAACTGGTGTTTTCTAATCAACTATTTTGGGATTTTTTTAATGTAAATACGACTCCCCTAGAAATGGCGGGAATGAATTGTGACGAATCCATAGAAAAGAATAAGTTACATTTTAAATATCCTAAAGATTATATTGATCGATATTATAAAATATTAAGTCTTAGGCAAACTGTTACGGGCGAAGTAATAGAAACAGCAGACAATCGTTTTCTGGAGAGAGATTATATTCCCATTTATATTGACAATAAATATATAGGTCATTTTTGGAAATTTTCTGATGTTACTATAAAAACACAAAGTATAAAATTATTAGAGCAAAGTCTGGAGCATAACCGCTTAGTGATGAACTCCTCGCTCAATTCGATTATTACTGTTGATAATGATAAGCAAATAACTTTTTGGAATCAACGGGCAGAAACAGACTTCCATTGGAAAAGAGAAGAAGTACTTGGGAAAAACATCATCAATTTATTAATCCCATTGCGCTATAGAAAGTTGTGGAATCATTTAATTTATAAATATCAAAACAGTGATAAAAATAACTATATAAATAAGCACCAAGAAATAATTTTACTCAACAAAGCTGGAAACGAATTTTATAGTGAAATTTCTATAATTCCTATTAATCAATCCGGAAAGACCTATTTCAGTGTCTTCATTCAAGATATTACCAAAAGGAAAGAAGCGGAAAAAAGTCATAAAATTCAGGAAACAAAATACCAGAATATTATCAGCAATATGAATCTCGGATTGCTTGAGGTAGATAATAACCAAAACATTCAATATGCAAATCAAAGTTTTGCGGACATGTCTGGGTTTGAAATAAAGGAGCTTATTGGAAAGAATCCTTCTGAAATTTTTGTTTTTGGAGAAAATTTAGAGATAATTAATTCTAAAAATAATCTTAGAGCGGCAGGTGATTCTGATTTTTATCAAATATCGATCAAGAATAAAAAAGGAGAGTTAAAATGGTGGGCAATAAGTGGAGCACCAAATTATGATAATAACGGAAATTTAACCGGCTCAATAGGAATACATCTTGATATTACCAAGCAAAAACAATTAGAAATTGACCTCGAAATTGAAAAAACAAATGCCATAGCATCTTCAAAAGCCAAAGAAATATTCTTGGCAAACATGAGTCACGAAATTAGAACACCACTCAATGCTATTATTGGATTTTTAAGAGAATTAGACAAACAAGAACTAACAGAAATTCAAAAAAAATACATTAGTAATAGCAACATTGCTTCGAAACATTTATTAGCCATTATTAATGATATTTTAGATATATCAAAAATAGAAGCAGGCGAAATGTCATTAGAAAATGAAGATTTTATCTTTGAAAAATCTATTTCAAATGTTACAACCGTTCTACTGCCTATGCTAGAGCAAAAAGGATTAGGATTTAAAGCCACCATTTCAAATGAAATAGAAAAGATTTTAAAAGGGGATACACTACGACTGCAACAAATTTTATTTAACCTTATTGGTAATTCCATAAAATTCACTAATAAAGGACGTATTGCTATAGACTGTGAAGTCGTAACTAAAAATCCTTTTTCGCAAGAAATACGAATCTCAGTAGCTGATACTGGAATAGGAATGGAAAGCAGTTTTATTGATACTATATTTAATAAATTTTCTCAAGAAGATTTAGCGATTACTCGGAAATATGGAGGTACAGGCTTAGGGTTAACAATTACCAAGGAGCTTGTTAAGTTGATGAATGGAAGGATTGAGATTGAAAGCAAAAAAAATGAAGGTACAATTATCCGTTTGTATATCAATTTTCAAAAGGGTAGCATACAAAGCATAGGAAACTTAAATATCGAAAATTTATCTACAAGAATAGATAATATTTCTATTCTTTTGGTTGAAGACAATTATTTAAACCGAATGATAGCTCAAAACACTTTACAATATTATAACTGCAAAGTTACCGAAGCCGAAAACGGTAAAGAAGCATTAGAAATCTTGAAAAACGAAAAGTTTGATATCATACTCATGGATGTACAAATGCCTCAAATGGGTGGTATCGAAGCAACCGAAATTATTAGAAAAGAACTTCAACTTTCGACTCCAATTATTGCATTTACAGCAAACGCATTAAAAACAGAAATTGATAAATGTAAAAAAGCTGGAATGAATGATTATGTGACAAAACCTTTTGATGAAGATGTTTTTATAGAAACAATTGCAAAACATACCTTAAACAAAAAATCGTTAATTCCTAATTCAGTAGCAAAACAAACATTTTCAAGTCAAAAACTATATAATTTAGCCTCCTTGAATAAATTAAGCAGAGGAAATAATGAATTTGTGATAAAAATGATAAACATTTTTGTAGAACAAACAGCAGATACGATCGAAAAATCTGCAACAGCAATTAATCTGAATAACTTTGTTGAAGCAAGCCAATTAATCCATAAAATAAAACCTAGTACAGAAAGTTTGGGAATAACTACCCTGATCAAACAAATTACACTTCTTGAAAAATTAACAAAAGAAACATCCGATAAAGAACAAATTTTAGCTCTTTTTAATCCTATAAAAGATATTTTAGAACAAGTAATTATTCAACTTAAAGAGAATGAACTTAATGCATAATTCTATTAATGATCTTTCCTTTCGGTAAAATATTTTCCAAATTACGGAATAATAAAGTACCTATAAAGTATGTAGTTACCTACAAATAAGCAAGATACAATTTTGGCTTGACTTTGGCTTTCCATGTGTAAAATATATTATTATGGAAAAACGAACTCAATTCAAGTTTTTTATTGTAGACGACGATTTTTTTTGCGCAAGCATGTATGAACAGTTTTTAACTAGTATGGGATACAGCAATATAACCTATTATAATAATGGTATTGATTGTTTGAAAAACCTAGATGAGCAACCAGATATTATTTTTTTAGATCATATTATGGATGACATAACGGGATTTGAAGTTTTAAAAAAAATAAAAAGTTATAACCCGAACATATATGTTATTATGGTTTCAGGCCAAGAAACTATTAAAACTGCCGTTGATGCGCTAAAATATGGCGCTTTTGACTATATAATTAAAGACAACGCAGTTTGTGACAAGATGGGGATTATCATCAATAAAATTATTTTGATAAAAGAAGAACATAATAAATTAGATCAAAATTTTATTCAAAAATTGCTTTTTTTCTTTAAATTTTAAAGAAAAATGAATTACAAATCAGTTTTTATTGTAAGATTCTAATTCATAATCTCCTCCGCCATTTTTTTAAATATCACTTTTTTCTCTGCGATTAAACACTTCTATTACCCTTTTTTTAAGGTCATAATTCTGTAACAATAATGCGTTCTGCTATTTAGTTTTTATAGATGTCAAGTACATGCGGCAGCGTTAGTTCAATAAATTCAGAACAGAAAAGACCAAATCTTCAATTACAAAGTTATTCCATAAATTAATAATTTTCCAAAATTTGGAATTTTAATCATTTTTCGCATCATTTAAATTACTGTTAGTTAGTGGTTTGTGTATTTGGCATATTATGTGAAAAGTAACGAATAGAAATATTTTGCAATGAAAAATATTTTTACCAAAACAGCTTTTCCCAATCTTGTTGACAATGCTACCATCATTTTAAAAAAAAACGTAGCAAAACTTAAATAGATCATTATGGTTTATTTGAAACGATTCGGTCTAAGATTAAAGTCCAATTTATCAGTCAATAAAATTGATACAGAACAAACGCCAAACAAAGGCATAAAATCATAATAGAGAAGTTATGCAAAACGGAATCATGAAAATAATTCAACAACAAGATAGCAATTCTAAATGGGATGCAACACTGAATGTAACTGCTTTATTTGAGTTTGTTTTTATTCAAATAAGTTCTTTTATCCGTGGTTTTAGAGTTGTTTTCTACTTTAGAAAACCAAATGGAATGATGCTAGGAAAAGAGGTTTCTTTTTTTAATATGTCTAAAATAAAATGGGGAAAATGCCTGCGCTTAGGGAATCAGGTCTCTATTTCGGCTTTGGGCAAAAACGGAATTCATTTTGGAGATAATGTAAGTATCGGAGCCTTTAGTAGAGTAGTTGTATCTACTTCTCTTAACAATGTAGGTAATAAAATTGTGATCGGAAACAATGTAGGCATTGGCGAATTTGCTTATTTAGACGGAACTGGTGATATAGAAATTGGAGACGAATGTACCGTTGGGCACCATTTGAGTTGTAATCCTGAAAACACCAATTATGGTAATTTAGAAACTCAAATTAATCATCAAAGTGTTTCTAGAAAAGGGATAACGATTGGTAAAAATTGCAGTATAGGTAGTAAAGTTACCATACTAGACGGAGTAAATATTGGTTATGGCAGTTCTGTTGCCGAGGGAAGTTTAGTCACAAAATCATTTTCAGAAAACAGTGTTATTGGTGGAGTTCCTGCCAAACTTTTGAAAAAAAGGAAAAATGATCTCCAGAAATATTTCAGTAATTTGTTATCCTGCAAGCCCATATAAAAAAGAACGAATTAAAATACCAATAATATAAAATTTAGAAAATGAATTGCTTTAATTTTCGAGAATTTCGGTTTGATTTTTTTTCGTCAGACCTTTAAAAACCAAATTATAGGAATGATCGATCAATTCTTTGACAAATACATCTGTAACTTCCTTATTTATTTCGACCGTGTTCCAATGCACTTTGCTCATATGAAACGCTGGTTGTATCGCATCATATTCTGCTCGTAATTCTTGAGCATATTCGGGATTGCATTTCAAATTTACCTTTGGAGAACCATTTTCCCATTGGATTAATGAGGAAAGAGCAAACATTTTCCCTCCAACTTTAAAGACCAAAGTATCTTTATCGAACGGAAAATGTTCGGTAACTCCTTTTTTAGAAAGACAATATTCATAGAAGGTTTCGAGATTCATAACGCTAATTTTTTCCTATTTTATCAAGATGGGTAAACTTAAAACCCGTTTCATATTTCAATCCGTATCCCATCATTCTATCCATTGAAGAATGAGAAAATAAAATAATTCCAGCAAGTTGAAATGTGGTATTAAAAAAATAGATCCCCGCCAAATACACAAGTAAAGCAATCGCCCTATGATGAAATAAATTATAGAGCAAAGCTCCGGTTTTGTTGCCAAAAGCATATCCAATCATAGATAAATCTGGAGCAAGAATAAGAATCAAAAACCACCACCAAGCATAATTTAATTGGCTAAACAGATAAATCCCAAAAAGGAATAACCCTAATTCTTCGAGTTTAATAATTGTTTTCATCCTATTATTTTTTCCATCATTTTTTCGGGGTGTGCCAATGCCTTAAAACCAAATTTCTCATATAAAAAATGAGCATCAGAGGTGGCCAATCTCCATATTTTGACCTCTTTTAGAACAGGCTCTTTCATCATAGCCGCTATTAAAATCGAAGAATAGCCATTACCACGATATTCTTTATCTATAAAAACATCCATCAAATATGCAAAAACAACATAATCCGTAATCACTCTTGCAAAACCTATTTGAACATCGTTTAAATATATTCCAAAACAAATTGAACTATCAATCGTGATTTGCACTTCATCAATTGTTCTTCCTGCAGCCCAATAAATGTCTTTCAGGAAATTTTGAATAAAAGGAACATTAAGCTTCTTTTTATCGGTTGAAATGACAATCATAAATTTTTATTCCAAATTTACCAAAAACAAATCACTTGCAATTCCATCGGTCAAAAATTTTCCTTTTTTGGTGGTTTTTAAGACTTTGTCATCAACGATAGTTACGATTTCTAGCAAGTTATTTTCAATGTGTCTCTCCGATTGTTTGTTGAGGTATTCTATAAATTCATTCCCAAATTCAGTTGCAATTCTATCTAAAGAAACGCCCCAAATGGTTCGCAAACCGGTCATTATATATTCGTTATAACGGTCTGTTTTTGATAAAATTTCGATTTCGTTAGGAAGTTTGTTTTCGGCCAAAGTCTTTAAATAAAGTGCATTATTCGAAACATTCCAGCTGCGTGAAATTCCATCATAACTATGCGCCGAAGGGCCAATGCCAATGTATTTTTTTCCTAACCAATACGCCGAATTATTCTTCGAGAAATAATTTTCTTTCGCAAAATTGGATAATTCATAATGTATAAAATCGTTTTTTGCGAGCGTTTCTACAAGAATAGAAAAATGTTCCTGTGCTAGATCATCATTTGGTTTGGCAATTTTTCCCGTTTGAATAAGTTTGTTCAAGGCCGTTTTAGGTTCGACCGTCAAAGCATAACTCGAAATATGTGAAATACCAAAACTCAAAGCAGTTTCGATATTTTGTTTCCAGTTGGAGTTGCTCATTCCAGGAATCCCATATATTAAATCTAGGGAAATATTATCGAAATATTTTGTGGCTTCTTCAAGACAGTTTTTGGCTTCTGCCGAATTATGCGCCCGATTCATCATCAATAAATCGTCTTCAAAAAAGGACTGAATCCCAATGCTTAATCGATTAATTGGACTTTTCGACAATTCGATAATTCGTTCTTTTAATAAATCATCTGGATTTGCTTCAAGCGTAATTTCTGGGTTTTCGGAAACTTCGAAATTAATATAAACTTCATCAATCAAAAACTGAATTTCGTTAGTTGTCAAAACACTCGGCGTTCCACCACCAAAATAGATTGTTTCGATAATTTCGTTTTCAAACTCATTTTTTCGCATCTTGATTTCTTTGGCTAAAGCCGAAACCATTTCGTCCTTTTTCTTCATAGAAGTCGAAAAATGGAAGTCACAATAATGACACGCCTGCTTGCAAAAAGGGATGTGAATGTAGATTCCACTCATTTCTTAACTCTATTTTCATTGTTCTTTACAAAAGCATCCCAACCCGTGTAACTTTTCTCGCCAACAACTTTTCCAGAATTAAAAAAATGACATACTGCAGCCGCCAAACCATCTGTTGAATCGAGGTTTTTTGGTAATACTTTTAGACCTAATAATTGTTGAAGCATTTTAGCAACTTGCTCTTTGCTGGCGTTTCCGTTACCGGTTATGGCCATTTTTATTTTTTTTGGTTCGTATTCCGTAATGGGAATATCTCTCGAAAGTCCCGCCGCCATGGCTACGCCTTGCGCTCGTCCTAACTTTAGCATCGATTGTACGTTCTTGCCAAAGAATGGTGCTTCAATCGCGATTTCGTCAGGGTGGTGCGTTTCGATGAGTTCGATCGTGCGCTCAAAAATGACTTTTAGTTTTTGATAATGATTATCATATTTACTCAAAATTAATTCGTTCAACTGAAGAAATTCCATTTTCTTGTTGACGACTTTTATCAATCCAAAACCCATAATTGTAGTTCCTGGGTCAATTCCTAATATGATTCGTTCGTTTGCCAATTTAAAGTTGTTATTTTGCAACAATGATTTCAATTCCTCACAAAGCTAAACAATTCCTTGTACTTCTGATCAAACTTTTGATTGTTGGTGGTTCCTTTTATTTTATTTACAACCAACTGGCACATAACGACAAACTCGATTGGGAGAAATTCCTCATTCTCTACAAAAAAAATCAGTCGGTTATGGGAATCGGTTTTATTTTGTTGTTGAGCGTTTTAAATCGGTTATTCGAAATTTTGAAATGGCAGAATCTAGTTTCCTGCTTTCATAAAATCACGCTTCAAGAATCTACAAAACAGGTTCTTGGCGCCTTAACCGCAGGATTATTTACACCAAATGGCATTGGAGAATATGCTGGAAAAGCTTTGTTTTTCGAAAAGTCAAAAGCAAAAAAAATCGTATTTCTAAATTTAATTTGCAATGGAATCCAGATGATTTTGACTACTATTTTCGGAACCATTGGGTTATGGATTTTGGGTTATGGATTTTGGGCTTTGTATGTTTTAGGAATAGCTATTTCCTTTTTTCTTTTTTCTTTTCTCTTCAGAAAAATAAAAATCAAAGGCTATTCTATCGAAAAAATGATTCGTAAGATTAATGAAATCCCGAAAGCGATTCATCAAAAAAATATATTTTTGGCTGTTTGTCGCTATTTGATTTTCTCCCATCAATACTATTTTTTGTTTTTGGCTTTTGATGTCCATTTGTCTTATTTAACAATGATGGCTGCAATTGCCAGTGTTTATTTTCTGGCATCTGCATTGCCTACATTCCAGTTTTTAGATTTCGCTGTAAAAGGAAGTATTGCTGTTTATTTCTTAGGAATTCTTGGAGTAAACGAATGGATTGTTGTTTTTATAAGTACCTTAATGTGGTTTTTGAATGTCGTTTTGCCAGTTATTATTGGTAGTTATTTTGTCATGAATTACAAAATGCTAAGCCCGACAATTTCCGAAGTCGGTAAAGCTTAAAATCACTAAAGCAATATGATCACAATTGTTTTATTTTTGGTTGTTTTGATTTATGCAATCACTATCGCTTCCTTAAGGTATGGTTTTTCGAAAGTAAATTCCTTTGAATATGTTGGATTACTGCCAAAAATAAAATTCACGATTATCGTTCCTTTTCGGGATGAAGCCGAAAACTTACCCAATCTTTTAGAGAGTTTCTCTAAATTGAATTATCCGAATGATTTGTTTCAGGTTATTTTGGTTGATGATGATTCACAAGAAAGATTGCAGATTGCAGATTACGGATTTCAGATTGTAAAAACACCAAATATTCGAGTTTCTAATTCACCCAAAAAAGACGCGATCCTAACGGCGATGCAATTCGTAAATACCGATTGGATCATCACCACCGATGCAGATTGTGTGGTTCCTAAAAACTGGTTATTGACCTTGGATAATTACATTCAGAACCACAATGTTTCGATGATTGCTGGTGCGGTGACTTATACTTGTGAAGATTCTTTTTTGCAACATTTTCAGCAATTGGATTTGGCGAGTTTGCAAGGTGCGACAATTGGGAGTTTTGGACTTAAAAAAGGTTTTATGTGCAATGGCGCTAATTTTGCCTATACAAAATCCTTTTTCGAAGAATTAAATGGTTTTCAAGGGAATGATGGGATTGCCAGCGGCGACGATGTTTTTTTACTTCAAAAAGCGTTTGCGCAATTTCCGGAGAAAGTTCATTATCTAAAATCTAGAAATAACATTGTACTCACAAAACCGTTGAACGATTGGAAATCTTTATTTTATCAAAGAGTTCGTTGGGCTTCAAAAACAGGCTCGTACCAAAGTAGATTTGGAATTGGTTTAGGATTGGTTGTTTTAACAGGGAACTTGAGTTTAATTTTCGCTCTTGGCTTTTTACTTTTGGGTTTTATTTCGTGTTTCAAATTCTTGTTGCTGTTCCTAATAAAGTTTATTATTGATGCAACTTTGATTCAAAAATCGAATCATTTCTTGACTAAAAACAAGATGCGATATTTGGTTTTGAGCGGTCTATTGTATCCATTTTTCAGTGTTAGCGTGGCTTTGTATTCTCAATTTGGAAAATACGAATGGAAAGGAAGACGTTTTTAGATTCCTTAAACCCTAGCCCAGATGAAAACGGCATCCTTTTTCTTTTTTTTTTAAAGAAAAAGATATAGTGAACA
>CAILTC010000387.1 GCA_903837025.1 uncultured Bacteroidota bacterium
ACCATTATTAAAAATGGGAATATCAAGCATTGATTTGATGTTATATTTTAAAAAATAGTCGTTTATAAACTCGGAAGCTTCCGTTTTATTATACACATCATTTGCAACTATTTGTGTTTCGTTTTTTATCGTTTCAAAATAGATTGGATAAGTTTCTTTTTTGAAACTAATTTTTTCCCCAAATTTGTTTTCGTCTAATTCGTATAACTTTTTACATACGATTTTATTATTGGTGTATTTCCAAAAGCTTACTCTATTACAATTTGATACTTTTGCAGCAGCATTAATAATGGTTCCGACAATGCTGTCTAAATTTTCATTTTTACTGAAATTGGTTGTCGATAAATTTTTAATTGTCGAATTGTAATTTTCAATTTTTTGTTGGCGTTTTTGATTTTCGGCTTCAATATTTTTCAAAAAGGTTATATCTCGGGCAATTCCAGAATAGCCAATAATTTCTTTTAAATGATTTCTTCGAATAATTACTTTTTGGGAAACCCATATTTGATCTCCGTTCTTTTTTTTCAACGGAATTTCAATAGTTGTAAAATCATTCTCTTTTTCGGGTAGATTTTGATAAAAAGCCAACATACTATTGGTGTAATCTTTTCGGATAAATTCAAAATAATTCTTATTAAGAACTTCGTCGTAATTATATCCTAACGTCCTGATTGTAAAATCATTTACAAATGTAATAATTCCGAAATCATCTACTTCAAAAATAATATCAGTAGCATTTTGAACCAAATCTCGGTACTGATTTTGAACGTAAATTTCATTGCTTATATCGCTTCCTATTGCTATGATTAGGTTTTCAGAATGTTTTTTGTTTTTCCATCTAATGTATTTGTATGTGCCGTCTTTGCATTTTAATTTTCGGACATATAAATTTTCTGATAAATAATTTTCAAAAAAGTTTTCACTATTAAATTCGCTATCTTCGGTAAGTTTCCAAAAATTGAGTCCCATGACTTCTTCTACAGTATATCCCAAAATTGAACTTATGGTTTCGCTGCAAAAAGAAATTTCTCCATTTGTGTTTGTTGCAATTGTAAGTAAGTTTCCTTTATTTACAATTTCATTGGTAAAACGGAATTTGTCTTTAATATTTAATAATGATTTATGGCGTACATAATTGATTACTTGAATTATCAATGAAAAATCAAACAATAGGGCAGTTGACTTTAACGTTACCAATTCAAAAACAAAAAGGATAAAAATAAATACAAATACTAATGCAACAAAAAACCGATACAATTTTATGGGTTTAATGATATCATACGAAAAGAAAAGCCATATTATAAAAGCAATAATGGGAATTATATCGTTTGGAGTGTAAATCAAATTTTTGGATATTATACAAAAAGTGATGATGAATAGCACTCTGAAAACAGATTGTATATTATTAAATAGTAAGGTTGATTTTTTACTTATGAGATAGATTAGCAAGTAAAATGTGCCCAAAACACAATTTGGAATCAAGAGACTCTTCGATCGTACATTAAAATAATTAAAAATAATTTCAAGAAAAGGAATTATTATTCCTAAAAACAAAAAATAGAGTTGGGTTTCTTTGTTTTTCGAATCATCTTTTGCTTGCTCGATTTCAAATTTATTATTTTGGGTAGTTCTAAATTTTAAAAAATTACTAATTAATAAAAAAGCCAATAAAATTAGAAGTGGAGAGGCAATTCTAAATAAATTAATGTTTAATACAAATTTACCTATCGAAAGAGAATGATAGATAGGTAAATCGCTATCATCCAAAAAACAATTATTTGCTTTTGAAATAATTGTTACGATTATACTATTCAACATATTGGGGGCGTTGTTGGTTAGATTAAGATTAGATTAGGGATCCTTTCTTAGGATTAGAAATTATATTTATTTGTTAATATTTTTATAGGGTTACTTTTCAAATGTACTAGATTTCGAAATCTAATTTTTCTAACTCGTCTTCAGCCTCAACTCCAATGATAGAACTGTAAATGGCATAATACATAGAATAGATAAACGGATATGTAAAGAACATTCCGATGCATAAGGCAAATAGACCAATACATGCTGCAATGATAGCTACTACTAGTAATCCTAAAAGTACAATTGGTTGTTTAGATACAATGATAATACTTGATTTTATGGCATCAATGGCATTCAAATTTCCAAAAATGATTAATGGGATCGTCAAGAATGTAAGAAATGATATTGTTAATGAAATTAAAGTTCCAATCATTTCAATTCCGGATAATTCTAATAAAATGGACAGTCCTGAACTTAGAAATGAAATGAATAATGTTGAGATAAAAATATTCCAAAAGTACGACGCTTTATAAAAGCTAAACATTGTAGAGACATGGAATTCTTCTCCTTTTTCGCCACAATCTGCCATTTTAAAAAATCCTGCAATAAAAGGGGCTAATAAGCTAGAAAACAGAATTAAACCAGCATTAAGGGGTAATAAAATATTTGTTGGGACTACTTTTAGACTTGAAAAATGTTGAAGTTTCGTGTTGAATTCTCCCATGTTTTTAACTCCAATATAGGAAACTAATCCCATTGATACGGATAATCCAAGCACTATTGTGAAGACAAAAAATAGTAATCCAGCATATAAGGCAATTTTTTTATAATTTTGAAAAGCGTGTTCAAAAACAGTTCCAAAATCTAGTTGGTATCCATTTGATTTAATTTCTTCTATTCGGGATTGTATTGATGTCATATTATTTTATATTTTTAAAACTTTTTTTTGATTTTGGTACTAATTTAATATTTAGTTTATAACCATTTCAATAATTTTTTAATTGTTGCTAATTTATCTTTATAAGGTGCGTAACGCATGGGTAAATCGAGCCAATTTGCTTTTTTTACAATTCCTTTTTGATGCGAAAAAATATCAAGACTAAGGTTTCCGTGATAAGCGCCAATTCCGCTATGACCCACACCACCAAAAGGGATTCTATTATTCGAAAAATGAATCACTGTATCATTAATACAACCACCGCCAAAGGAATAATTCTGAATTATTTTTTTTGAAAACGCTTGGTTTTCAGTAAAGATATATAATGCGAGAGGTTTTTCATATTTTGAGACTATTTTATCTATTTCGGTTTCACTATCGTAAGTAAGAATGGGCAATAAAGGCCCAAATATTTCGCCAGCCATAATGGCACTTTCTGTCGAAGTTTCTTCAAGAAGAGTAGGAGCGATGTAGCAATTTTCGATGGCTGTTTGTCCGCCAAAAATCACTTTTTCAGGCTCAATCATATTGACTAATCGATGCCAATTTTTAGTATTTACTATTCTTGCGAAATCAGGAGATTCAATAGGATTTTGGCCATAAGCTTTTGTAATTTCTTCTTTTAGATATGTTACAAAATGGCTTTTCATATCTTTTTGAATCAAGATATAATCTGGCGCTATACAGGTTTGTCCAGCATTGATAAATTTTCCCCAAACGATTCTTTTGGCGGCCAATTTCAAATTAGCGGTTTCGTCAATAATACAAGGATTTTTCCCGCCAAGTTCGAGTGTGACCGGCGTTAGATTTTCGGCGGCGGCTTTTGCAACTATTTTACCAACGGCGACGCTTCCTGTAAAAAAAATATAATCCCAACGCTGAGTCAGTAATTGTTCCGAAACTTCGACACCACCTTCAATAACTTCA
This sequence comes from uncultured Bacteroidota bacterium, assembly GCA_903837025.1. Taxonomy (GTDB): domain Bacteria; phylum Bacteroidota; class Bacteroidia; order Flavobacteriales; family Flavobacteriaceae; genus Flavobacterium. Next base: position 3,665 of record CAILTC010000387.1, read on the forward strand.
ACATGGTTTTTATCGAATACTTTCGTGATTATTTTGGTAATAATTTCGGATGTTTTCGGGCTGAGTTCGGATGGTTTTACCACCACTTGATTTCCGGCTGCAACTGCCGAAATAAGAGGGCAAATCGCCAATTGAAATGGATAATTCCATGGGGCAATAATCAATACTTTGCCGTAAGGTTCTTTATAAATAAAATCAGATGAAGGAAAATTGAGAAGTGATGGAAAAACTCTTTTTGGCTTAGCCCAATTTTTCAAATTCTTTATGGTACTTTTTAATTCTAAAATCACATAGCTGGTTTCGGTAAGCACAGCTTCAAAAGCAGGCTTTTTGAAATCGTCATACAAAGCCTGAATGATTTCGTTTTCGTAAACGATAACGGCATTTAGCAACTTTACTAAACTTTCTTTTCGGTATTGAATATCAGTTTTATAATTCATCAACAATAAATTTTTATCTTAACCCAAATCTGTATCCTAAATACATATCGGCTTGTTTTGTATTACTGACTAATGCAGTTACAACAGAACTTGAACCTAAATAAAACCCATAAACTCTAAAACCTAATCCACCGGTTGTTCCTGAAATTTCATTAGCAGACCAAGCAGAATATATTTCAAAATTCTTTAAAGAAAATCGAGGGATAACCGAAACCACATTTTGGGTTGTTATCTGATTATCTTTACTGTCATTTCCTAATTTTTGTTGTGTGTACAGCGTTACTAAAAATTTTGAAAACACTTTTATATCAGCATAAAATGTGAATGTAGTAGGCAATTTTACTTTGATAGTAGTATTAGATGCTGTTTTTGTCAAGTAACCATCATTTTGCAAAATAGTTTCTATTTGTTTGGGATCACTACTATTTTGAAATTGACTCATCGGTAATCCATTTGGGTTAGCAAGTGTAGATTGTATTTTTAAGGAATAGTTTGTAGATGAATTGCCGGAATCGTTAAAACTCATTCCGCCAATATTTCTAATGGATAAACCGGTATTTAATTGATAACCTGCTTTGTCTTTTAATTGGTAATTAACTCCAAAATCTGCAGCAACACCATTCAATTGACCAAACATTGATTTTGTATAATCATTAAAATTACCGTTCAGATTTCCAGAATACGCAATGTTTAAATTAGCATTTGTATTATTCAAATAGGCTTCCGAACCAATTACGTTAATAGTTCCATGAAATTGGTCTAAGCCCAAATTGGTATAGGAACCCGGAAATAATAATTTTAAAGTTGCTCCAGCATTGAATTTATGTTTTTCATTTTCGAATAAATTCCGTGCCAATGAAAAACCAATTTCTCCCCAGCTTGTTCCGTTTATTCGTTGGTTGTAATTGTTGTTTAGTGTTGTAGAAGTTAAAGGAATAGAGCTTAAACTATTATTAATAGCATTCCCAAGATTAGGATCAACATCAACAAGATTTAATTTGGCATACGCTTTAGTAGAAATTCCAAATGCCCATTTATTTATTTTCATGGCAAATCCAGGTCCATAAATTTCTGTATCTATACGCATATTTATAGGATCATTTCCTTTTAAGATTTTGTCTTCAATAGAATTACCGTTTACAATATCAGTAAAACCGATTTTATTGTTCGAGGCATTAATACTTAAAGAAAATAAATTTGCTTCATACTTGGAACTTAAATTTGAAAGTTCAGCTGGGTTAACTCCAGCATTTAAAAGACCGACTCTTTGCGAAGTATTTATACCTGAAAAATGATCTTGAGCAGCAATATTCAAAAATGAAATTAAGCAGATAATAAGGGGTATCTTTTTCATGTTTTTTTATTTGGGGGTTATTAAAAATATAAAGATACATTTTTTTAGAATTATACCGCATTCCAAATCACGTCATTTGGAACAGCAGCAATAATTTCGATGTTTTCTTTAGAAACAGGATGAACGAAAATTAGTTTTCGAGCATGAAGATGGATTCCGCCATCAGGATTGCTACGATCAAAACCATATTTTAAATCGCCCTTTATTGGCGAACCAATTGCCGAAAGTTGCGCTCTAATTTGGTGATGTCTTCCGGTATGAAGATTGATTTCTAAGGCAAAATAATTGTTTAGTTCTTTGATTATTTTGTAATCTAAACTTGCCATTTTACTTTCCGATACTTCTTTATTATGTGCTTTTGAAGTATTGTTTTTCTCATTCCGTTTGATGTAATGAACGAGTTTATCTTCGGAATTTTGAGGTTTGTTTTTTACGATTGCCCAATACGTTTTTTGAGTTTCACGGTTGCTGAATAATTCATTCATTCGGGTTAAAGCCTTGCTAGTTCTTGCAAAAACCACGATTCCAGTTGTTGGTCGGTCCAATCGATGCACCACTCCCAAGAAAACTTCTCCGGGTTTGTTGTATTTATCTTTGATATATTCTTTTACAACTTCTGAAAGGGGTTTGTCACCCGTTTTATCGCCTTGCACGATATCGCCTACCCGCTTGTTCACCACAATAAGATGGTTGTCTTCGTGCAGAATTTGGAGGTTGTTTTTTGTGGAAACGATTTTCATTTAGACTTCTTAGATTTTTAAAGTGGATCTGTATTCAGTATTATTTTTTTTATTTCGATTCCGAAATAATAGGACAATTCGAACTTTTCATTCATTTGATTTTCCAAGACGATTATACTTATATCTTTTTTTGGAAAATATAAATTCATTGATGCAAATCCATCTCCCAAACCTGTATGACCAATATATTTTTTTTTGTCATTTTCGCAAATTCGTATTCCATAACCATAACCAACTTTTTCTTTTCCAAAAACATCATGTTGGGCAAACACTGTTGAAGTTGTCATTAATTGATATGTTTTGGATTTTAATATTTTCCCTTTATGAAGATTATTGTTCCAGATTGATAAATCTTTTGCCGTTGTAATTATTCCGTCAGCAGGAATGTTTTCTTCCTTAATTTGTGTTGAATTTACAACCTTAAATGAATTTTCTTTATTAATATGTCCGGAAACCACTTTTTGCATCTTATCTTTTGAATAGGCAAAAGTATTTTTCATTCTTAAATTTTTGAAAAGTTCATTAGCCATTTCTGAATAAGTTCTTTTTGAAGAAAATTCTATTATTTGCCCTAAAAGTATATTTGATAAATTTCCATATTTAAAATCTGTTCCTGATTTAAATAGTAATGGTTTATCAATAGCTTCAATTCCGTGAGTATGATTTAATAATTGATGAACAGTAACTGAATCTGCCCAAGTTTGAGTTAAATTAGGCAAATATTTTTTTATTGGCGATTGTAAATCAATATTCCCTTTTTCAACTTCTTTCAATATTAAAACAGCTGTTATTTGTTTGCTATTTGACATTATCTCAAAAAGATCATTAATATTTAATACTCTTTTAGTATCAAAATTTGAAAAGCCATATGCTTTTGAATATTTTAGATTTCCGTTTTGAGAAATTAAAATAACACCGTTAAATTGTCTAACATTGGTTGTTTTTATTAAACTGTCAATTTTTGTTGAATAATCATTAATTTTTTGTCCAAAAGAATTGCAATTGATGAATAAAACTAAAAAGGGTATTAGATATGTGATTCTGAATATTTGTTTCATTTCAAGCTATTTTTCTATCTTAAGAAAATAAATAATATTTTACAACTTTTAAATCTAATTTGTCTAAGTTTAGTCTAAAAATCTAAGAAGTCTAAATTAATATTGCTCACTAGAATTTGGGAAATCGCTTGATTTTACGTCAGTAACATATTGGCCAATTGCTTTTGTCATTCCTTCGTACAAATCCATATAACGACGTAAAAATCGAGGACTGAATTCATTATTCATACCTAACATATCGTGAATAACCAAAACTTGTCCGTCGACACCACCACCAGCACCAATACCTATAATAGGAATAGAAACGCTTTTAGCCACTTTTTCGGCTAAATGCGCTGGTACTTTTTCGATTACGATTGCAAAACAACCTAATTTTTCAAGCAGTTTAGCGTCTTCCATTAATTTTTCGGCTTCCTCTTCTTCTTTGGCACGAACAGTGTAAGTTCCAAATTTATAGATAGATTGTGGGGTTAAACCCAAATGTCCCATGACAGGAATTCCAGCATTTAATATTCTTTTTATAGATTCTTTGATCTCACTTCCCCCTTCTAATTTCACCGCATGTCCGCCGCTTTCTTTCATAATTCTAATAGCAGAACGCAAGGCTTCTTTAGGATCTGATTGGTAACTTCCAAAAGGTAAATCGACTACTACCAATGATCTTGAAATAGCACGAATTACACTCGAGGCGTGATAAATCATTTGATCTAAGGTAATAGGTAAAGTAGTTTCGTGACCGGCCATAACATTCGATGCAGAATC
>CAILTC010000388.1 GCA_903837025.1 uncultured Bacteroidota bacterium
ATTGTTTTTTTAATTCATTTATATTTATTTCACATTAAGAGTTTTTTTCAAACATTTAATAAATATTTTGTTAAAAGTCACAACAAATACTATGCTCACTTACAAGCACCTGATAATAAATGAATAATTCACAAAAAGCATGATTTATATTCACAAAAAAAGCGAGACAAAATCTCGCTTTAGAAAAAAATATACGTAAGTTTTTACTTATTCAACAGTTACAGACTTAGCTAAATTACGGGGCTGATCTACATTACAACCTCTCATAACTGCAATATGATAGGACAAAAGCTGCAAAGGTATTGTCGTAATTAATGGTGATAATGCATCTGAAGTTTCTGGAATTTCGATGACGTAATCAGCTAATCCTCTTACTTGAGTATCTCCTTTAGTCACAATGGCTATAATCTTACCACTTCTTGATTTAATTTCCTGAATATTACTAACTATTTTATCATAATGCCCTTGTTTTGGTGCAATTACTACAACTGGCATTTGTTCATCAATCAAGGCAATTGGACCATGTTTCATCTCTGCTGCAGGATAACCTTCGGCATGAATATAAGAAATTTCTTTAAGTTTTAAAGCCCCTTCAAGTGCTACAGGAAAGTTATATCCTCTTCCTAAATACAAACAATTAGGCGCATCCTTAAATATAGCTGCTATTTCTTTTGCTCTATCATTCGTTTCTAATGCCTCTTTTACTTTTTCAGGAATTATTTCTAATTCTTGCAAATAGGTGTGAAAATCCGAATTTGATAACGTTCCTTTTGCTTTCGCTAAACGCAAAGCAATCATTGTTAGTACTGTTATTTGTGTGGTAAATGCTTTTGTTGAAGCAACTCCTATTTCAGGACCAGCATGAGTATAGGCTCCTGCGTGAGATTCTCTTGAAATAGAAGAACCAACTACATTACAAACTCCAAACACAAAAGCGCCATTTTCTTTGGCTAATTTTATAGCTGCCATTGTATCAGCAGTTTCACCTGATTGTGAAATAGCAATTACAATATCGGTGCTTTTTATAATTGGATTTCTATATCTAAATTCAGAAGCATATTCTACTTCAACCGGAATTCGAGCAAATTCTTCAAAAATATATTCCGCTACTAAACCTGCATGCCATGAAGTTCCACAAGCCACAATAATGATTCTTTCTGCGTTTAAGAATTTACCTAAATTATCTTCAACACCAGCCATTTTTATTATTCCTTCATTAGCATGAAGTCTACCACGATAGGTGTCTTTTATAACATTAGGTTGTTCGTATATTTCTTTCAACATAAAATGATCGTAACCTCCTTTTTCTATTTGCTCCAAATTCATTTGAAGTTCTTGAACATAAGGATCGACTAAAGAATCATCTTTAATTTTTCGAACTTTAATTGGTTTGTGCAATCTAATATTTGCCATTTCCCCATCTTCTAAATACACAGCATTAGACGTATATTCTATAAATGGTGATGCATCAGAAGCGATAAAATATTCTCATTCACCAATTCCTATTGCTAAAGGACTTCCTAAACGAGCAACAACAATTTCATCAGGTGTTTTTTTATCGAAAACAGCAATTGCATACGCTCCGACAACTTGAGTTAAAGCTATTTGAATCGCTTTTCCCAATTTTAATTTTTCCTTTTTTTGTATTTCTTCAATAAGATTTACAAGCACTTCGGAATCTGTATCCGAATGAAAAACATAGCCTCTTTTTATTAACTCTTCTTTCAATGGAGCATAATTTTCAATAATTCCATTATGAATTATTGCTAGATCTCCTGAATTTGATAAATGAGGATGCGAGTTCACATCATTCGGAACACCATGTGTCGCCCAACGGGTGTGCCCCATTCCTATCGTTCCATTAGTAGTAATTTCTTTTGAAGCCCTAGCTTCAAGATCAGAAACTTTTCCTTTTGTTTTCGAAAGTTTTAAGTCAGTTCCGTCATATAACATAACTCCTGCGCTATCATAACCTCTGTATTCAAGTCTTTTTAATCCTTTAATTACAATTGGGTAAGCTTCTCTGTAACCGATATATCCGACAATTCCACACATAATTTTGGTTTAATTTGGTTTTGTATAATAAATTTGAAGTTTTAACATTTTTGCAGCAGGAACTGTAGATTTACTACCGTAAAGAATAGTTCCCAGCGGACTCATAACGCTTGATTTTGGCGTTTGTATAGAGAAGTCAGGCCATTTTGGCATTACTACATTATAATTTGGTATTCCTGGTAGTATAGTTTTAGCCGTTTTAGGCGTTCTCCATGTATTAGAATTAGCAATATTGACACTTTCAGTAACTGCAACACCCATCTTTACATTAGTTGAATCGCTATATTTTACAAGATTACGAATTTGATTTGTAATCCTGATTTTGTAATAAGTACCGTGTTTATTCGCGTCTAAATTTATGTTTCCGTCAAAAATTGTTTTGCCGTTTTTAGCCTTCGTTCCAGAAGTGCCATCCATGTAATAATCTGTAATTGGACGTCTATTGTTCAAATCCCACAAATAAATCCGTTGCGGTTCATAATAATTAGGATTTGCATTTGCATCGCTACTTTTTTTGGCCAATGTTGTTGCATCAATATTAAAAACAAGATTTGCTTCATTAATCAACCAGCCTTTATGTCGAATAACATCCAATTGATCTGAAACGCCATTTGGACCAGTCATATTACCATTTTTATCATATCCTATTAAATCCGTTTTATCAAAAAGATCTACTATCGCCATAGAACCTTCGCCTCCTTTTAAGTATAGTTTTTCATCACCGAGTGTTGTGTTGGCAACACTAGAACTTGTGGCATTAGCATAATCCGTATCGGTATTCGTTTGATCTTGTAAACTAACCGTATTTCCTGTCAAATTAAGCACGATAGTTTTAGAAACTTTAGTCGTGCCTGTTGTAGCAACCAAATCCTCCTTGTAACTAATGGTAATTGTTCCTTTTGAAAAATCCATCATTGCCATAGCTCCAGGATCGCTTTCGGATTGTTCTACTTTGAAATATAATCCTCTAAAATAATTTTTAAAAACATCATTAGTTGCTAAATTAGCTGAAGAGGTTGTAGTGGTTGTGGCAACTCCACCACTAATTGTTGTAGTAGATTTAGCAGCAGCATTAATAATTTTATTCATGAAAAAGCTACTATTCAATTTCAAACGCATACCAGGAGCTACTCTTGTTGTCGTAACTGCTTTTGATATAGAATCTGTAACTTTAAGTACTTGTTCAGCAGGATTAAAATAGAAAGCATCATTTTGTTCCCCAGGCAAAGTTTTAGCAGTTGCAGTAGTTATCAAATCATTCAATCGATTCCCAATTTTAAGATTATTAAAATCAGTATTCTGATCGGTGAAATATTTTTGAGCAGTTTGAAATCCTCCTACTGGATCTGAATCTCTCATATAATATCCTGATTCATAAACACTAAGTTTTATCTTGGCTTTACTAGCTCCATAAATAGAGTCTAATACATAAGTGGTACTTCCATCCGAATTGGCTACATTTTTCAACGGGTCAGTAAAATAAGGAATATTCAAATAAACACTATCTATCTTGGCATGAGTTGAGATAATAGGATTTATCGATGATAATATTACTTGTGTTGCAAAACTGGCAGTTGTTTTGCCAAAGGCAGGATTATTATAAATTCCCAAAGGATTTATCGGAAGATTATCAGATTCAACAGGTGTTATCTTTTGATTATAAGCTACCACAGAAAAGGTGGTGTCTTTGAGCATAAAATGGTTTTGACTTATTAAGCCGTCACCAATTACATTATATTCTTTATCACATGAAACGAAAAGTACGATAGTTACAAGTAATAAAATTTGCTTAAAAAAAGAATTATTGTGCATGTTTGAATGGAAAAAATTTATTTTATAGAACACTGTTTTTATAGAAATTAACATACGCTTCCGCGAATTTATCTTTCGGGGTGAAAGGTAAAAAAGGTTTTCCTGAAGATTCTATAAATTTTGTTAAACTTGAAGACACTTTCTCCGAAGCAATAATAACTGCATCCGAATGATTAATTACGGCTTTCATTATATTTTCATAATCAGGACTTTCTAAGTCAAGAACAGCTTCTTTTGGAATGCCGTCAAACATAACTTTGTTAATCATTTCTTTATCTAAAGTCCCCTCAAAAGACTGACCATAAATAGAAGTAACAATCTTAGTCTCTGAAAACAAAGCTTCATTTTTGTAAAAATGCTTCATATAAATAGGCAATAAGGCAGCCATCCATCCATGAACATGGATAATATCCGGAACCCAATTGAGTTTTTTAACCGTTTCGACAACACCCTTTGCAAAGAAAATAGCCCGCTCGTCATTATCCGGATACAAAACGCCTTCTTCATCTGTAAACGTAGCTTTTCTCTTAAAATATTCATCGTTATCAATAAAATAAACTTGAATTCTTTCCTTAGGTATAGAAGCTACTTTTATTATTAAAGGCATATCTAGGTCATTTACAACCAAATTCATCCCCGAAAGGCGAATTACTTCATGTAATTGATGTCTTCTTTCATTAATATTTCCATATCTTGGCATGAAAATACGAATTTGTCCACCCAGATTATTAATCATTTTCGGAACCTCATACGACATTGAAGATACCTCATTTTCAGCCAGATAAGGCACCACCTCTGATGATACATATAATATTCTCTTATCTTCCATATTGTAATTTGATTAATTTTTGGCAATAAAAACCATGCAAAATTACAAAAATTTATGCAGTTATAGACTAAAATATTATGTTTGCAGTTAATTTCAATAAAACAGCCATGCCTATTTTCTACGGAAAAGCCTCTTTGACAGCCTTTTTAAAAGCTTTAAAAGCAGACAACTCTAAAGTTGGTTTTGTACCAACTATGGGAGCTTTACACCAAGGACACTTGTCGTTGATGCAAAAATCATTGTCGGAAAACGATTCAACGGTCGTAAGTATATTTGTAAATCCTACCCAATTTAACAATCCCGATGATTTAGCAAAATACCCAAGAACACTGGATGTTGACATTAAAAAAATAGAAAAATTAGATCCCAAAATCATTGTTTACGCACCAACTGTAGATGATATTTACGAAGGAAATCCAACTTCACAATCCTTCGATTTTGACGGATTAGAGAACCAAATGGAAGGAAAATTTAGGCCAGGTCATTTTAATGGAGTGGGTACGGTTGTAAAACGCCTTTTTGAAATTGTAAATCCTACAAACGCCTATTTTGGCGAAAAAGATTTTCAGCAATTACAAATTATTAAGAAAATGGTCAGCAAAAACAAGCTGAAAGCAAACATAATAGGCTGTCCCATTTACAGAGAGGCAAATGGTTTGGCAATGAGTTCTAGAAACGAACGCCTAACTCCGCAAGAAAAAGAAGCATCTTCTTTAATGATA
>CAILTC010000389.1 GCA_903837025.1 uncultured Bacteroidota bacterium
AAAATGAAGCATAGATATATACAGCTATTTTTTATTCTAATTTTAAGCCTGAATACTTTCGGACAAAATCCGCTTACGCCAGAAGATAAAATCTATAATGCTATTGACCTTTTTGTCGCTCATCCTAATACTGAAGAGCTACAAAAATTAGATCAATCCGAAAAGGATTTTTGGCAAAATCCAAACCCAAAAACCAAGAGTGAACTTCTGGCTCTTGTTGTCTTAAATTGTAATAAAGCTTTTTATGAGAACAAATTTGGCAAGACTAATAAAGCCATTTCAAGTTACGAAAAAGCGTGGCAAATTTATCAGAAAAACAAGTTTTCGAATTATGATATCACCGAATATTGCTTGAAACCATTAGGCAATCTTTACACCATAATTGGCGATTATGACAATGCTGAAAACACTATAAAACAATATTATTTTATTGCCAATGCAAAAAAAAATCAATCCCAAAAAATCGCTGCAATTCTCAATTTGTCGAATGTATATCAAAACAACGGCAAAGTAAACGAAGCCATCGATTTACTTGAAAAAACAATTAAAATAGAAAAATTATCAGCGGTTGAGAAAGGAAATTTATTGAATAATTTAGGAAATAATTATGCGCTAAGTGCAAAAGGTTTTTTGACAAATCCGGAGCCATTAGCGAAAGCGGAAAACTGCTTTTTGAAAGCTCTAAAATTACTTAAAACTCAAAAAAATCAGTCCGAAACATTATCCAATTGTTACCGAAATTTAGCTTCTTTTAATAGCCATTGGAAAAATTTCGAAAAAGCCAATATCTATTTTGCAATGGCAAAAAAAATAGTTTTCGAAACCAAAAATCAGAACATAAGAACCCTAGCAAAAATCAATTTTGAAGAGGCTTCAATCCTAGTTGAACAAAAAAAATATACGGAAGCAAGCAAGCTAGTCTCTTCTGTTTTTAAAACACTAATTCCCAATTATTCGAATAAAAACAATATTCTGCCCAACCCGAATTCCCTTTACGCAGAAACGATTTTGCTAGACGCACTCGACTTGCAGGCAAGCATTTTCTTAGAGCAAAATCAACCCAAAAAAGCATTAGAAGCCTATGCGCTTTCGTTTCATATAGAAGACTTATTTGCAAATTTATTGGTTTACGAAAATTCTAAAATCATCAATCAAATCCGCATTAGAGATCGAACCGAAAAATGTCTAAAAATTTATGACATCCTCAATAAAAAGGAACAGAAAATCAGTTATATAGAAATGGCTTTTCAACTTTCAGACCGAACAAAATCTGGTGTTTTAAAAAGCTATCTTTCCAATAAAAAAACGGCTTCAAGAGCAGAAAAATTACATTTGGAACAACTCCAAAATTGGAATAATGAAATCGTAAAAGAACAGCAAAAAGGCGATTCGGCAGATGTTTCAAAAATAAATAACGCAATAAAAAAGCAAAACGAATTGATGCTTTCCCTAAAAAAAATCAGATCCGAAAATCAAGTCAACCCAACAAAAAACCTCGATTTAAAATCCTTATATTCAAAATTAGAGCAAGATAAAGCCGTCTTAGTAGCCTATTTTTCGGGGTTTGAGAATATGTATGTATTCACCTTGGAAAACAAAAAAATAAAACTGGAACACATTGACGTCACTGATACTGCAATACCAAAAATAATTTCATTTTTAGATTATTTTAGTGATGCCTATAAGATTACCGATAATATTACGGGTTACAATCATCGCGGGAATAGTGTTTACAAAATGTTGAAATTACCAACAAAATCAAATTATCAAAACCTCATCATTATCCCTGATGGATTATTAAATTTCCTTCCTTTTGAAGCCCTGATTACCCAAGAAAGTACTACGACAAATTTTGCCCAAATGCATTATTTGTTGAATGTTTTTAAAATAGCATATACTAATTCGGCAACCTTTTATTTGGAAGGAAAAACCATTTCAAAGGATAAAAAAACAGTTCTGGGAGTTTTTCCTGTTTTCGAAAAAACCAATTATGCGTTAACCTTTTCGAAAGCCGAAATGGAAGCTATAAAAAATAATTTCGACGGTAAATTTTTCGAAAATGAAACTGCCACTTTCGACAATTTCAAAGCAAATGCATCCAATTATTCGATTTTACATTTGAGTACCCACGCCTCTTCAGGAGACATAGAAACGCCTGCGAGCATCAAATTTTATGATCGAGATGTTTTGTATTCAGAATTATATAATCTCAAAATCAATCCAGATTTAGTGGTTCTGAGTGCTTGCGAAACAGGCATAGGAAAACTCTATAAATCGGAGGGTGCTATGAGTATTGCAAGAGGTTTTCAGTTTGCTGGAGCGCAAAATTTACTGTTTTCTTTATGGAAAGTAAATGATTATACAACATCGGTTTTTATGGATAATTTTTATAAAAACATTAAAAATAACGAATCCTATTTTGAAGCAAATACCCATGCAAAACTTGATTTTTTGAAAAACAAAAACATATCAAACTCCAAAAAATCACCCTATTATTGGAGCGCTTTTGTGTATTATGGCGGAATTGAAACTGCTGAAAAGCCAACAAACTATTCTTTTTATATTCTTGGGTTATTAGTTGCAATTGGGTTATTTTTGGGCTTCAAACATTTTCGAAAATGAAAAACCTTCTCGATATTCTTAAAAAAGAAAGCTACAAAAAAATAAAATTCAAGGTTACAAAAACCCAACATTTGCTCATAAAAGCAAGTATCAACGGGGTTAAAGGAGATTTTATTTTAGATACAGGAGCTAGCAGTAGTTGTGTAGGTTTTGAAAGTATCGAGTTATTTCAATTGGAAGCAAAAAATTCATTGACACAAGCATTTGGTGCTGGCGCAACGGGAATGCTTACCCAAATATCAATTGGAAATCAACTTCAATTGGGCACTTGGAAACTTCAAGATTTTGAACTCGTAATTTTTGATTTATCACACGTTAATGAAGCTTTAATTCAACATAAATCAAAAGCTATTCATGGTATTATTGGCGCCGATATCTTAATGAAAGACAAAGGAATTATTGATTATTACAATCATTGTGTGTATTTACAGCACTATAAATCTTCTTTTTAAAGTTATGATATGTTATCTCAAAAACAGATTAATGGTCCTAACAATATTGTTGTTTTCATGCTCTTCTGGAAATAAAACTACTACTATGAGAATAATTAAAACATATCCTTTCAATGATTTAGCGGAATGGGAAGACGCTTCATTTAACACAAACGGGAAAATTAATTATACTATTGAAAATGGAAATTTAAAAATTTTTTCAAATGCTAACACTTGGGAAAGACCGAAGGTGAAAACGATTGTAAAATTCACTTCTGGAACGTACAATTGGAGAGTATATGTTCCGGAAATGGGAATTGGCGACATGACAAGCATTAGCGCCTTTTTGCACGATGATGACCAACATGAACTGGATTTTGAAATTGGTTATGGTTCTCAAACCATACGAAATCAACTTATGGCACAATCCGATGATCTCATTGTTTATATGACTTCGCAAGCGAATCCTTTTCAATCTATACCAAAAACAATCCAAAGAGGACAATGGTATAATTTATCTTTAGAAATAACATTAAATTCAAATGGAAAATACCATGTGAATTGGAAAATCGATGATATAACCTTAGGAACCCTACAGCTCACTTATGGAGTAGCAACTAGTTTTAATATTTATTGCAGTGTAGAAAACTTGCAATTTATTGGAGATCATATCCCTAATAGCAATAATTATGCACTTTTTGATTCGGTCGAATTTAAGGAAAATTAAAAAGTCCCGTTTATTGCTAAACGGGACTTTTTATAGGTAAAACAGCATGCTTTTTTACTAAGAATTACAATTCCAAAGCTCTTTTAGCATTACCATCCATCAATAATTCTAATGGGTTTTCTAATGCATCTTTAACTGCAACTAGGAAACCAACTGATTCACGACCATCGATAATTCTGTGGTCATAAGAAAGTGCCACATACATCATTGGGTGAATTTCAACTTTACCGTTTACAGCAATTGGACGCTCGATAATGTTGTGCATTCCCAGAATTCCTGATTGTGGTGGGTTGATAATTGGCGTAGACAACATACTTCCGAAAACACCACCATTAGTAATTGTAAAGGTTCCTCCTGTCATATCGTCAACGGTAATTTGACCGTCACGTGCTTTTATTGCTAATCTTTTAATATCACCTTCAATGCCTCTAAAAGTCAAGTTTTCGGCATTACGAACTACAGGAACCATTAATCCTTTTGGTCCTGAAACGGCAATAGAAATATCGCAGAAATCGAAGGCAATTTTATGATCACCATCCATCATCGAATTCACGTCTGGATACATTTTCAAGGCTCTTGTTACCGCTTTTGTAAAAAACGACATATATCCTAAACCTAATCCACCATGTTTTGCTTTGAATGCATCTTTGTATTCGTTACGCAACAGGTTAATTGGTGTCATATTCACTTCATTGAAGGTAGTCAACATCGCAGTTTCGTTTTTGGCAGCGACTAATCTTTCGGCTACTTTACGACGCAACATCGACAATTTAGTACGTTCCGAAGCGCGACTTCCACCTGTAGGAGTTCCCATTGAAGGAACTGCATTTACAGCATCTTCTTTGGTAATTCTTCCGTCTTTTCCTGTACCGATAATGTCAGTAGGTTGAATATTTTTTTCGTCTAATATTTTTCTTGCTGCTGGTGAAGGTGTTGATGTAGCATAAGAAACCGCAGCTACTGGTGCCGCTTTAACTTCTTCTTTTTTTGGTGCTTCAACAACAGGTTTTACTTCTGCAACTGGCGCTGAACTTGATGGTTTTGCTCCTTCAGTATCGATCAAGCAAACGACTGCTCCTACTGCAACTGCGTCACCTTCTTCGGCTTTAAGGGTAATAATTCCGCTAGCTTCTGCTGGCAATTCTAGCGTTGCTTTGTCTGAATCAACCTCAGCAATGGCTTGGTCTTTTTCTACATAATCTCCATCTTTTACTAACCAAGTTGCAATTTCAACTTCTTTTATAGATTCCCCTGGTGATGGGACTTTCATTTCTAAAATCATGTTCTATTTTTTTAAATTTTAATTGGGTTTAAACTATTTAATTTCAAACCTGAAATAATTTTTATCTGTATAAATTTTTATCAAAAACCATTGCAATAGCATCTGCTTGACGTCTTTTTGCTCTTGTATAACTACCTGAAGCTGGTGCAGAATAAGCTTTTAACGAAGCCAATCTCCATTTTACAAGATCAAAATTCATCAACATAAAACTGTAAGCTCCCATGTTTTTAGGCTCTTCTTGTGCCCAAACATAATCATCAACATTTGGATATTTTGCTATAATCGCCTTCAATTGCTCTACAGGCAACGGAAATAGTTGTTCGATACGAACAACGGCTACATCTTTACGACCTTTGATCTCTCTTTCGGCAGTAATGTCATAGTAGAATTTACCCGTACAGAAAACTAATGATTTCACCTCTGCTTTATTCACAGTCGTATCATCAATTGTTTCTTGAAAACTTCCTGTTATAAAATCTTCGATTGGCGATGTACATCTTGGGTCACGCAACAAACTCTTAGGGGTAAACACGATAAGTGGCTTACGGAAAGTAGTTTTCATCTGTCTTCTCAACAAGTGAAAGAAGTTGGCTGGGGTTGTACAATCGGCAACATACATATTGTGTCGAGCACAAAGTTGAAGGTAACGCTCCATTCTTCCTGAAGAATGCTCTGCGCCTTGCCCTTCGTAACCGTGAGGCAATAAGAGAACAATTCCGTTTTGAGTGTTCCATTTATCTTCTGCACAAGAAATATATTGGTCAATCATAATTTGTGCTCCATTAGAGAAATCACCAAATTGTGCTTCCCAAATGGTTAATGTTTTAGGGTTTGCCAATGCATAACCATAATCAAAACCTAAAACGCCATATTCGGATAAAAACGAGTTAAAAGCATTAAATTTTCCTTTTGCATTTGGAACCGCATTTAGCAATACTACTTCTTCCTCAGAGTCTTCCACTTTTACAACAGCGTGACGGTGAGAAAAAGTTCCACGTTCTACGTCTTGCCCAGAAATTCGAACACCAAAGCCTTCTTGCATTAAAGAGCCATACGCTAAATGTTCGGCCATAGCCCAGTCTAAACTATTGGTTTCGAAAAACATTGTTTTTCTATCGTTGATTAGCTTTTGGATTTTGCTAATAAATTTTTTGTCTTCAGGCAGGTTACAAACAGCATTTGCTATTTCTGTCAATCCTGCTTTTGGATAAGAGGTTTCATATTTCTCAAGCATTTTTGCATCTGAAACTTGTACAAAACCTTTCCATTCATTTTGCATAAACGGAGTAATTATGGTCAAGTTCTTTTTGCGAGAAGCTTCAAGATTATGATCTAAATCGTCTTTATATTCTTTTTCTAATGTCTTAACTAAATTTTCGTCAATGATTCCTTCTGCAACTAATTTTTCAGCATATATATCTCTTGGATTTTTATGCTTCGCAATAATTTTATACAATAAAGGTTGTGTAAATCTTGGTTCATCACCCTCGTTATGTCCATATTTTCTATATCCTAACAAATCGATAAATACATCACGACCAAAATGCATTCTAAAATCTAATGCAAATGACATAGCGTGTACTACAGCTTCTGCATCATCGGCATTTACGTGTAATACTGGCGAAAGGGTAACTTTGGCAACATCGGTACAATAGGTTGACGAACGCGCGTCTAAATAATTGGTTGTAAAACCAACTTGATTATTAATCACAACGTGAATAGTTCCTCCTGTTTTATACCCATCCAATTGTGCCATTTGGATGATTTCGTATAATATCCCTTGACCAGCAATTGCGGCATCACCGTGAACAGCGATTGGCAATACTTTTGAAAAGTCATTTGGAAAATATTTATCTTGTTTCGCTCTAGTAATTCCTTCAATTACCGCACCTACAGTTTCAAGGTGAGAAGGATTTGGCGCTAAATTGATGTTTATTTTTTTTCCAGAACTAGTCACTTTATCAGCAGTAAGACCTAAATGGTATTTTACGTCACCGTCAAAATATTCTTTATCATAGTCTTTACCATCAAATTCGCTAAAAATATCTTGGGTCGATTTACCAAAAATATTAGCTAAAACATTCAAACGACCACGGTGAGCCATTCCCATCACGAAATGTTCGACCCCTTTTTCAGCTGCTTTTTCTATTAAAGCATCAAGAGCAGGAATGATAGATTCACCTCCTTCAAGAGAAAATCGTTTTTGACCCACATATTTAGTATGCAAGAAATTCTCAAAAGAAACCGCTTGGTTCAATTTATTTAGAATTTCTTTCTTCTCGTCAATTGAAAAATTGGGTTGATTATCGTTATATCCTATTTTATCTTGGATCCATTGAATGTCATTTGGATTTCTAATATACATGTACTCTACCCCGATAGATTGACAATATATTTTATCTAAATGCCCTAAAATGTCTGCCAAACTGCAAGGTGCAATCTTGATAACTTTAGCAGCATCGAAAACAGTTGATAAATCTGCTTTTGAAAGTCCAAAATTTTCAATATCTAAAGTTGGCGAATAGGTTCTCCTATTATGTACCGGATTTGTTCTTGTAAACAAATGTCCACGACTTCTATAAGCGTCGATTAATTTGATAACATTGAACTCTTTTTGAAGTTTTTCAGAGACAGAACTAGTGTCTGGTGAAACCGAAGCGACATTTGCAAATGGAGCTCCAGCGTTTTCCTCGTTGTAGGTTGTCATTCCAAAGTCGAAACCTTGAAAAAAACTTCTCCAACTTGGCTCTACGCTATCTGGATTCTCTAAATACTGATCGTATAATTGTGCAAAAAATTCGGCATGAGCCGCGTTTAAAAATGAAAACCTGTCCATAATAGTGTTAATTCTGCTTATTTTATTAAAATAGTTTGGCAAAAGTACAATAATACAATAAGTATCTAATTCTTTTTTAAATACTTTTACACTCAATATTGTTAAAATCCTAAACACTTATGAAAAAAAATTACTTTTTAACAGTTTCGAAATCAATATTGGTGACTATTGTCATATTATATTCTAGTAGTATGGTGGCTCAGGGACAAAAATTTGTGCCAAATCAACAAAATGATTTTTGGAGAAACGTTCAATTTGGAGGAGGAATTGGATTGGGTTTTGGCTCTGGTTTTACGAATATTACTCTAGCTCCAAGTGCCATTTACAACATAAACCCAACACTCTCAACCGGATTAGGATTACAATTTGGTTATTCTAATCAAAAAAACATGTACAGTTCTACTGTTTATGGTGCCAGCGTGATTGGCTTAGTAAATCCCATTCCTGAGATTCAACTTTCTATTGAAGTCGAAGAAATTAATGCCTCAATCAATTATCAGCTACCAAACAATGCCTTTTCAAACAATTACTGGAACACTGGATTGTATTTTGGAGCTGGTTATAGAACCGGAAATGTAACCATTGGCGGACGATATGATGTTTTATATAATGCCAACAAAAGCATATATAACAATGCTTTTATGCCTTTTGTAAGGGTATATTTTTAAATCTAATACTTATTTCTGAACCACACCTTTTGCCATTCTCTTTTTAAAATCAAAAAGGCAACATTCTCGGCTAAAACAACCAAATCGGAACCATCTAATTTTTTGATCTGGTCTTCCGAAACATCAATGATATAAAGCAAGTTGAGATATTCGGCAAATTTATATTGAATCAATCGATAGACTTTCTCGTGCAATTCAATTTTTAATTCCTCGGGCGAAATGCTCATTGGAAAATCGACTCCTTCGTTTGCCAAATTAAAATCCTTGTTCATTTGCTCGATAAGTTTCAAGTACAAATTTTCGGTTTCGGCTTCCTCAAGAAGCAAATCAGTATTTACGGGAGTTATGTACATATAGATTTCAGGTTTGCAGATTTCAAGTTTAAGGTTTCTGCCATCTGAAATCTAAAAACTGTCAACTGCTGTTTTTTAAACTTTTCTACTCATCAAATCTTTACCAAAAGACTTTAAAATTGCTTTTTTCTCTTTAGAAATTTCCATCAATTTCAAGGTTTTAAAAGCTTTCATAGTATATTTCTCAATAGCTTTTTGTGTAGCAAAAGAGGCCCCTGTTGAATTAAAAATTCCCTTTACCAAATTGATTTTTTCCTCGTTATCCTCTGGATGAATTGAAAACAAATGCTGTAATTGTTCTTTTTCTTCTTCCGAAGCAAACTCAATAGCTTTGAGGTATAAATAGGTTTTTTTGTTTTCGATAATATCGCCACCAACTTGTTTTCCGAAAGTTTCTGGATCACCAAAAACATCAAGATAATCATCTTGCAACTGAAATGCTAAACCTAAATTAAGTCCAAAATCATAAATTAAGTCCGCATTTTCCTTTGATGTTTCGGCAACAATAGCGCCCATTTTCATTGCTGCTGCAACGAGAACTGCCGTTTTATTCTTAATCATTTTGATATATTCTGAAATCGTTACATCTTCCCGAGTTTCAAAATCGACATCGTATTGTTGCCCTTCGCAAACTTCAAGAGCCGTTTTGCTAAATAATTTAGCCAATTTTCGAAATATTTTTGGCTGATATTGTTCGAAATATTGGTACGCCAAAATAAGCATGGCATCGCCAGAAAGAATCCCCGTGTTAACATTCCATTTTTCGTGAACAGTAATTTTACCTCTTCGCAAAGGTGCATCATCCATAATATCATCGTGAATAAGCGAAAAATTATGAAAAACCTCAACGGCTAGAGCTGCTGGCAAAGCCTTATTATAATCGGCATCAAAAACCTCAGCACTCATTAATGTCAGCACTGGGCGCATTCTTTTGCCTCCTAATGCTAATATATAATGAATGGGTTCATATAGATTTTTGGGCTCTTTGTTTTTGGATTGTGAATTCAAATAGTCCGAAACGAATTCCTGATATTGATTGATGGAGTGCATTTATTTTTGTTTAAAGTTTAAAGTTTTAAAAAGTATTTTCGAAAATGAATGCTTTTCAAACCTTATATACTACAAAGAAACTCAAAAAACCTCAAACTTTAAACCTTAAACTTTAAGAAATCGTAAATAAATAAAAATACTTTGGAAACTATTTTGGTATTCAAAGTTTCCTATTTACATTTGCAAACGAAAATTAATCACTAAAATCCTTATGGAAACAAAAATAGCACTAGTAACTGGCGGAAGCAGAGGTTTAGGAAAAAACATGGCTTTGCGTTTGGCAGAAGCTGGAAAAGACATTATCCTAACTTTCAACACTAAAGAAGAAGAAGCACAAGATGTGGTAAAAACCATAGAAGCTTTGGGCAGAAAAGCAGTTGCATTACAACTCGATGTCAATAATATTTCTGGCTTAGGTGGATTTATAACATCGGTTTCTGAAGTTTTAAAAACCGAATGGAACACTAGCACCTTTGATTATCTAATAAATAATGCAGGTGTTGGCGCAACTATCCCCTATCTTGAAGCCACTGAAGAAGATTTTGACCGTTTGCTAAATATCCATTTTAAAAGTGTTTATTTTTTAACCCAAAAAGCATTGCCTTTGCTAAATGATGGTGGAAGCATTGTAAATATTTCTAGCGGGACTACTCGTTTTTGCAATCCTGGCTATTCTATTTATGCTTCGATGAAAGGAGCGGTTGAAACTTTTACCAGATATTTAGCGAAAGAAGTTGGAGCGAGAGGAATCACCGCAAATATTGTTGCTCCTGGTCCTATTGAAACTGATTTTAACGGAGCAGCGATTAGAAATAACCCACAAATAAAAGGACATTTAGCCAACATAACCGCTCTTGGAAGAGTTGGCGAAGCCAATGATATAGGCGGAATTATCGCTTTTTTATGCTCGAAAGATGGTTATTGGATAAACGGACAAAGAATAGAAGCTTCGGGTGGAATTTCTTTGTAATATGAAAATGAAAAAATGAAAGATAAAATAGTCTCAAAAGCGAGTGATTTATTTTTAAAACTGGGTTTTAAGAGCGTCACCATGGATGATATTGCCGGAGAAATGTGCATTTCTAAAAAAACGATTTACAAATACTTTTGCAACAAAGAGATTTTAATCGAAGAAAGTAGCACCATGGTTCATGCTGAAATTCACAAGATTATTGAAAACATTGTTGCTAAAAACCACAATGCAATTGAAGAGAATTTCGAAATACGAAAAATGTTTAAAGAAATGTTTCAATCCTTTGACAGTTCTCAAATATACCAAATGAAAAAACATTATCCTGAAATTCACCAAAAGATAATTGCTCGAGAAATTAATGAATGCAACATTGTTTTTAAACAAAACATTATTAAAGGAATCGAACAAGGTTTATACAGAAAAGAGATCAGTATAGAAAATTACATGAAATTTTATTACACGTTAATCTTCGGAATCAAAGAAGAAATTAGTTCCGAGAAAGAAGGTCAAAAGATAGAATTAGAAATATTAGAATACCACACCAGAGCAATGGCTACAGCCGAAGGAATCATAGAATTAGAAAAACAATTACAAAACTACAATCACTAATGAAGAAGATTTTTTTAATCCCCTTAATCGTTTTTGCCCTGTCGGCGAAAGCACAAGAAGTAAAGCAAAATTATAATTTAAGCTTAGAACAAGCCATTTCTCATGCGCTAATCAATAATTATTCGGCTGTAAATGCGAGCAGAGATATTGAAGCATCTAAAGCAAAAAAATGGGAAACTACAGCCGCAGGATTACCTCAAGTAAGTGCTGGTGTTGATTATGCTGACAATTTTATTTTGCAAAAATCACTTATTCCTGCCGAATTTTTTGGAGGTAAAAAAGGAGATTTTGCAACGGTAGCTTTCGGAACGACACACAATATGACGGCACATGCCACCTTAAGTCAATTGATTTTTGATGGTTCCTATATTGTAGCCTTACAAGCTTCGAAAACGTATATGAAATTTTACCAAAATGCCAAACAAAAGTCGAATGTTGAAATTAAAGAAGCGGTTATCAACGCCTACGGAAATGTTTTGCTTGCCGAAGAAAGTATCGCTATTCTCGAAAAAAATAAAACAACTTTAGAAAAAACATTGGCTGATACCAAAGAAACTTTCAAAAATGGTTTAATTGAAGAAGAAAATGTTGAGCAACTTCAAATCACGCTTACATCGATAAACAGCACCTTGAATTATAACAAAAGATTGGTAGAAGTAGCTTATAAAATGCT
>CAILTC010000390.1 GCA_903837025.1 uncultured Bacteroidota bacterium
GCACCCATTCAATTTGAAACAAAACAAATCACAGCAGCTTTCGACGGTTCTTTTTTGATAACCAATGATTATCTTTTTAGTAATTTGAATTCCTGTAAAATGGAATATAAAGTGATGCAATCAAACCCCAATCTTTTTTATTCGAATGTTGTTCCGGTAGCAATTAGTTCAGGAATAATTGAGATTCCAAGTATAGAACCTAATGAAACTCGCAAAATTCATTTTGATCTTCCGAAGAATTTTTTTGAAGGTGACTTTTTAGAAATAAGCGCACAAGACCAACACGGAAGAGAAATTTATACCTGGTCGTGGCCGATTCATAAACCTAACTATTTTGCCGATAAATTTCTTTTAGTTAAAAATACGAATACCAAAGCAACGGCCACTCGCACTGCAAATGAGGTTATACTTAACGGCGGAACTATAAATGTCACTTTCGACACCAATACCGGCGAAATTCTATCGGTGAAAAATGCTTCGACAATTATTCCTTTGACCAAAGGCCCACGAGCAGTGGGAATGAAAGCCAAAGTAAAAGAAGTTCAGCTCTCTCAAGAAGGCGAAAATGCAGTTTGTCTGGTCTTATACGCTGGGGGAATGTATTCGATAAAATGGATCATGCATCCAGATGGAAGATTCAAAATGGAATTAGTAGCTTTGAAAAATGCTGAAAATGCAGGTGATTTTGACGGTGCCTATTTTGAAGATAAAATCAGCGCTTTCGGAATCACATTTAGTTTTCCTGAAAAAGAAGTTACCGGAATAAAATGGTTCGGAAGAGGTCCTTATCATGTTTGGAAAAACAGAATCAAAGGAACAACTTATGGCGTTTGGGAGAAAAATTATAATACTACTATAACTGGCGAAAGTTTTGAGAACCTTATTTATCCTGAATTCAAAGGGTATCACGCTAATTTATTGGGAGCAAATCTAAAAGCGGGGGCTTCCTCCTTCACGGTTTTTAGTGAATCCGAAAATTTATTTTTACGCTTGTTTACACCCGATTTACCAAAGAATGGCTTCCCGGGAAGTAATCCACAGCCAACATTTCCAGAAGGAGATATTTCGTTTATGTATGAAATTCCGGCGATGCGTGATTTCAAACCTTTAGAACAACAAGGGCCACAAAGTCAGCCAACAAATATCCGAATCAAAAAAGGTGATGATGGTATTCAAATGAATCTTTGGTTCGATTTTAGAGCCTTTACTAGTAATTAAGTATTATTCAACAAACAAATTTCAATATTTATATGATGCTATTTAGACGTTTTTTGATTTGTTCGATAATTATTTTATCGACCTTTTCTTTGTCAGCCCAAAAGCGAAATCCACCAATTATGGGTTGGAGCAGTTGGAATCACTTTCGTGTGAATATCAATGAGCAACTCATTAAAGAACAGGCAGATGCTATGATTTCTTCAGGACTTTATGATGCTGGTTATCGTTTTGTAAACATCGATGATGGCTATTTTGGCGGTAGAGACGCTGATGGAAAAATCTTTAGCAACAAAATAAAATTCCCTTCTGGCATGAAGTCGTTAGCGGAGTACATACACAGTAAAAAGCTAAAGGCAGGTATTTACACTGATGCAGGTCAAAATACATGTGGCTCAATTTATGATAAAGACCTTAATGGAATAGGAGTTGGAATTTACGGGCATGTTGAAGAAGACTGCAACCTTTACTTAAAAGAATGGAAATATGATTTTTTAAAAGTGGATTGGTGCGGAGGAGAAAAAATGAAGTTGGATGAAGAAACACAATATGCTAAAGTTATCAATGCAGTAAAAGCAATTGACAGCAGTATTGTTTTCAATGTTTGCCGATGGAAATTCCCTGGTGAATGGGCGATTAAAAAAGCTGATTCTTGGAGAATATCAGGAGATATTAGGCCTACCTTTTCGTCAATTCTAAATATTATTGATCTTAATGCCAACTTATATCAATACGCTACAGCAGGTCATTATAATGATATGGATATGCTTCAAGTAGGAAGAGGAATGAGTTATGAGGAAGATAAAACACACTTTTCGATGTGGTGTATGCTCAATTCACCATTGCTTGCAGGTAATGATTTAAGACACATGACTAAACAAACAATTGAGATATTGACTAACAAAGAAATTATTACTTTAAATCAGAACACCGATTTGTTGCAGGCACAAAGAATTTTTTCAGAAAACAATGTTGAAGTGTGGATAAAAACTTCAACAAGTGGAAAAAAAATAGCATTAGTACTATTGAATCGTAATGAAGCCGAAAAAATATTCAAGCTCGATGGACAAAAACTCGGTATAAACACAAAAAGCAAAATTAGAGATTTATGGCTTCACCAAAACTTAGGCAAAATTGGAACTGAGAAAACATTCAAAATACCTAAACACGGAATTGTAGTTCTAAAAATTGATTAAACCAAATAATAACAACACTAAAAAAAATACTTTGTCAAACTATTTTAAATCTAAAACCTCAAATAAATAAATTTATAACTTGAAAAATATGAAACTTATTAGACTATTTTCTACCTTAAGTTTGGCTTTCCTTTTTTTGAATTTTGCTGTAATGCAAGAAACAAAACCTACTGTTTATACCGTTGGAGATTCTACGGTAAAGAATGGAAATGGCAAAGGCGATGGTGGACTTTGGGGCTGGGGCGATTATATTGGTCAGTTTTTAGATATGTCAAAAGTCGCTCTAGAAAATCATGCTATGGGAGGAACCAGTAGCCGAACTTTTCAGGATAAAGGATTGTGGGAACCAGTTTTCAAAAAACTTAAAAAAGGAGATTATGTACTCATTCAATTTGGGCATAATGACGATGGCCCTATAAATGATACTATTAGAGCCCGTGGAACGATAAAAGGAATTGGCAAAGAAACTGAAGAAATTGACAATCTCCTTACGAAGAAACATGAAATTGTACATTCTTACGGCTGGTATATTCGAAAATTAGTGAAAGAGGCAAAGTCCAAAGGAGCTATTCCTGTGATTTGTTCCTCAATCCCAAGAAACGATTGGAAGGAAGGAAAAGTACCAAGAAATAATGAGTCTTACGGCCTGTGGGCAAAGCAAATAGCACAACAAGAAAAGGTCACTTTTATCGATTTGAATGATAAAATGGCTATGAAAATGGAGCAATTAGGAGAAAATAAAGTAACTGAAACTTATTTTTACAAAAGAGATCATACGCATACTTCGGCTAAGGGAGCTGTACTTTCGTCTTCGATAATTATCAATGAATTAAAACAAAGTAACAATTCTATAAAAAAATACATTTTAGACAATCCTACAATTCGAATTCCCGAAAAGAAAAAAGTATTCTTAATTGGCGATTCAACAATGGCCAACAATTCAAACGAAATGGCGATTGGTTGGGGAATGGAATTTCCTAAATATTGTGATACCACCAGAGTCGAAATCATAAACAAAGCAAGAGGAGGAAGAAGTAGCCGAACATTCACAAATGAAGGACTTTGGGATGCCGTAAAAAAAGATTTAAAACCCGGAAACTATGTATTAATACAATTTGGACATAATGATGCTGGCGCGATTGACAAAGAAAAATTTAGAGGTTCTCTACCCGGAAATGGAACAGAAACGCAACAAGTAGTTCGAGATAGTTTGTCCGAAACGTTGCATACTTTTGGTTGGTACATGGATAAATTCATTCGAGAAGCTAGAGAAAAAGGTGCTATACCAATTGTTTTGAGTCAAACGCCTAGAAACGAATGGCCAAATGAAAAAGTAGAACGTAGAACAGAAACTTATGGAAAATGGTCTAAAGAATCGGCTGAAAAAGGCGGAGCTTTTTATATTGATTTAAACGAAATTGTTGCCGCAAAATATGAAGTTTTAGGCAAAGAGAAAGTGAAACTATTTTTCCCAAAAGATCACACACATACCGGCATTGATGGTGCAAATCTAAATGCACTTTCGGTAGCGGAAAGCATAAAAGCCATGAAAGATTGCGGCCTAAATGATTTTATTTTGCAGCCTGCAAAATAATCGTATAAGCACTATTTTAAATCTTTGGTAAATCCACACTCACCCAATTTTAGTTACAATTCCTAATGATATTTAAACAAAAAAATACAGAAAAGAGATCCAATAATTTCAAAATTAACATATTGGTTTTGCTGGCTTTTACGATTGTCGAAAGCAAACTTTATACCGCAAATGCACAAACACTTAACATCAAAAATGATGTTTTTTGGAATACTAAAAATGGACTCCCCATAAACAGTCAAGGAGGTGGAATATTCAAGTTTAACGATCCAATTACAGGAAAAAAGACCTATTATTGGTACGGTGTTCACTACAAGGAAGCCGATATTTATCGCAACAATCCGTCGGTAACACTGGAAGGAGACACATTCGAATCGGTGACCTGTTATAGTTCTACCAATTTAGTAAACTGGACTTTCGAGGCTGATGTACTAACCAAAGAAGAATTAAAAAAGCAAGATGGTGAACATAAAACATGGGTTGGACGATTAGGTGTGGCCTATATTCCAGAAATAAAAAAATATGCTATGTTTGTTCAGCATGGCAGTGAAGTTCTTATTACCACATCGGATACGCCTAGCGGACAGTTTAGCTATCATCAGCAAATAAGTATGAAGGAGATGATTGGAACAACTAATACGGGAGATCAAACGGTGTTTACCGATGAAGACAGTGGGAAATCCTATCTTATTTATAGCTATGGTCAAGGAAGAAACAAAATCTATGTTTCGGAGATAGGCATGAAAAATGGAAAAGTAGATTTGCTAGATTGCAAGGAGGTTTTTCGGGGGCAAAGTCGTGAAGGAAACTGTATGTTCAAGTATAAAAACAAGTATTATTTATGTGCCTCAAATATATATGGCTGGGATTCTTCTTTGGCGTATTATCTTGTTTCAGATAACATTAGAGGACCTTTTATAGCCAATAATGATATGTTAGTAATTAACGGATGTTCTGATGACTACGCACATGTAACCCAAACCGGATTTTTTGTTACATTGAAAGGTAGCAAACAGGAAACTGTTGTTTATTGTGGCGATCGCTGGGCTAATTTAGCCGGGAACGGATTAGGATATAACCAATGGTTTCCGCTTTCTTTCGAGGAACATACCCCCTATTTTAATTCGCTTGGTTCTTGGAATCTGGATACCAAAACTGGTGAATGGAATGTAGCCACAGATAATAATTATGTAAAGAATGGTAGCTTTGAAGCTGACCGAAGAAACGTGCCTAATCCCGTAAAGCCCGTACAATTACAATTAACAGGTTGGAAAACTAAAGTTATTGAAGGAAATGAAATGAGTTTTGACACGATAACGTCTCCTTATTTAAACCATAATAATAGTGAAAACGACCGAAAAATTGTCATCGGTGAAAAAAGTCTTGCTTTAAGCGATAAAGTAAATTTTAAGCGCGAAGTATCCCAAACAATTTCGTCTTCTCCTTTTGTAAAGCTCGAAAACAGAAATTATATATTAACCGCCAAGGTTAAGAATAATGGCAAATTTTCCAAACTTGAAATGTATGCTACTAGCAACGGCAAAACACTGAAGTATAATATAACCGAAGAAAATACAACTTGGAAAACGATTCAAATTGAAAATATAAAAATCGAAAATAACACCGTAGAAATTGGTTTTCTAGCAGATGGAGTCGCTAAAGCCTTTTGTTATGTAGATGATGTTTCTCTTGTGAAAAACCCATAAAAAAAAATAAAATTCTTGCAAGTTCAATTCAACTTACAGGAATTTTATAATTAAATATTAGTCTACTTTAACTTTGTTCACAATAACATTTTTCAGGATAAAACCGTCGATGATGCTTTTATCAATGTCACTTTTTGTGGATTCAATGTTCAAATTTTCGAAAATAAAATTCGACAAATGAACAGTAGCACTTTTTTCAACTCCAAAAAAAGTTTCGCATTTAAGGTCAATATTCTTTAAGGTAACATTATCTACAGAGGAGGATGGCATATCTGTTCGGCCTTTTAAATCAAAAAATTGTTTCCATCCCAAAACTACGATACCGCTTTTGGTTTTTCCTTTGATGTTTTCAACTCTAATAAACTCGTATTTCTGCGGTGTATCGGGTCTCATTTTAAGGTGTAATAATATTGATGGTCCGTCAACTACGCAATTACGCATCAAAATATTTTTGTTATGAATGGCTTCGCTTCCGTTTGTTAATGCCGAATGACAGAATCCAAATTGGCAGTCTTCAACAATAATATTTTCATTTGGACCATTATTTTTGTCTTGATCTGCATACGGCCCTTTGCCTCCTTTTAGTGCTATGGCATCATCGTTTACCGACATAGTGCAGCCTTTTATCAGTACATTAGTGCAAATATCAAGGTCAATAGCATCGGTACTTGGAGCGTCTCCTTTTTGGTGTGGAGAGCAGATATAAGCATCCAATATTTTTATATTATTACATTTATAAAAATGATTAGTCCAAAAACCAGAATTAATGAATTTTACATCTTGAAACTGCACATTATTCGAGTTCCAAATAAATACTAATCTAGGTCTTGAAACTTCAAGATTCGTACATTTTGGATTTATTTTTCTTCTTGCCCAAAAAGATTTCCAATACTTTTTACCATTTCCGCTGATGGTTCCTTTTCCTGAAATAGAAAAATTATCAACACCATAAGCGTTAACCAAAGCAGGAAAATAATCCAGATTTTGACCTTCCATTCTCGAAGCTCTAATTGGATAATCCGAAATAGTATCAGAACCTTTTAAAGTCGCTTTTTCAGAAATATATAAACTTGTTTTTGGTTTAAAAAATAAGGCTCCACTCAAAAAAATACCTTTTGGAATTATAATTACTCCGCCTCCATTTGCTGATGCTTTGTCAATAACTTTCTGTATAGCAATAGTTTGAACTTTAGAACTATCCTTTTTGACACCATAATCCGTAATCGTATATTTTTTGCCCAAATCTTTTAATTCGATTTTTTTGAAATTAGTAAACCAATTTGGAATTACAGTTCCATCAGGAAATAAATCTTTATTACTTTCCTGCGAATAGGCGATTTGATAAAATCCTAAAAGGCAAATTAACAATCTAAAAATGTTCTTCATTGGGGTCTTATTTATTATTTTAAATAATTTTATTTACGTTCTAACCACTTTTTTGGGACATTGACAATACAAATATTCATTGATTTATTGTCTTCTGAAAGCATCGCCGATTCGATTTCGATTTTTGTTCCGTCTCTATTAAAAGTAGGATGAACGTGATCGGCGGCTGTTTCTTTATGACCTGTGGTGAGTAGAATCATTTCTTTGGTTTTTCTATCTATTAGATAAAGACTTCTTGAGAAATCATCACCTACAGCCCATCTCCCATCCGATGATCCGTGTACATGCCAAAAACCACTACCACTTGGCGTTTGTCCAACGATTGTCATTTCTCTTGTTCTAAGATTTACAATGGCCAAACCTGTTGGCTTTTCGCGAGTTCCCGAAGGTCCCCAATTACTTTCTTGCCCCGGATTTGTAGGATTTCGAACTTCTTTACTATCGGTTACTTCAACAGGTTTTTCTTTCGCTACATCAATTTTTCGATGTCCCATAATTGCCATAGCCACTTCATCTTTAGAAATAACAGCTTCGTGCGTTACCCATTCATAATCTGCTTCGGGATAAAGCGGTCGTAAACCAGTTCCATCCGCAAAAACAGTCCAAGTTCGCTGAGGAGATTTTCCGCCAGTTTCCCAACAAAAAACAATTTCACCCGGATTCCAAGTATTCGATTGAATATGCCCAATTTGAAACGGAACCGAAACTACATATTTGAAAGTTCCTTTATCCAGATTCATGCTCATTATTCCTCCTGGGCCAGCTCCCATATTTCGGGGTCCAAAGTTTTTCTCCAACTTCGCATCAGGAGCCATGTGTTTTGCAGCTTCCTCTTTTCCTACTCTAAAATAAACCCTTTCTTCATCTGCATCTAAAGCCATATCTCCAGAAGCCTCCATTTCACTTGAGGTTAGACCACAAATTCTTTCATAAGTCGAAATCGGTTTCATTTTGCCGAGTTTACTATCTTCGAAAACCTTAGCCAAATTTACTTCTACAATTTGCATTGATTTCTCTTTGACTTCTCGCATAAAGTACAATTTCATCGACTTTTGGGCAATGCTCAAAGCGCCCGAGAAACCGCCTTGAGTCACCTGAACAATTTCGCCAGATTTCTCATTCACGGCCATCGCTTCGCCTTTTACTCTGTTGGATCGAAAAACCAGCCATTCTCCATCAGATGTCCATTGCGGATGCGTTGGATAAATTTTAGAATCTCCCAAAGGTTTGCTCGTCAAAAAAGTGAGTTCCTGACCCGTTACGGGATCGATAACTATTTTCTTTTCGGAAGGAAACCGAGTTCCTATTTGGCTAAAAGCCGATGCTGTCAGTAAAAGAAATACTGTTGTGCTTAGATTAATATTCATAGGAACAAAAAGGGTTACAAAAGGTTTTTATTTTTTTACTTTAAGCTGTAAAGAGCTATCGTTTATTACAAAATCACTGTCTTTCAACATCAAAAGAACTTCAGATCCAGCTAATAAAACGGGACCATAACCATGAGCAGCAAACACATTTATTGGACGATAGTAATAAAAAGCAGGATCAAATCCCATTCCAGTTCCTACACAAGTTCCTTCGACCTGACCTTTTTTATTCACTTTTGTTGCAACTGCATTCCATCCCAATAATACAGCTGGCGCAAATGCCATTTTATCGATATAACCACGATTTATGGCTCTGGCAATTGCATAGGTGTAAATAGCAGTTGCCGAAGTTTCAAGATACGTATCATTTCTGTCAATTAATTGATGCCAAAAACCGGTTCCATCTTGGTATTTTACTAATCCGTTAATATGCGCTTGCAATTGAGCCAAAACACCAGCATAACCGGGATGATTTTTAGGCAAAACTTCTAATAATTCGACCATAGTCATCACCGCCCAACCATTGGCACGAGCCCAATGAAACTGAGGATGAACCGACATAGATTCAACCCAACCGTGCATGTAAATTCCTTTTTCATGGTTGAACATTCTTTGCGAAAATTGATTCACTTGCTTTACTGCATCGTCAAAATATTTCACATCGCCTGTGTATTTTCCCATTTGCGCAAGCGCCGGCACACTCATGAACATATCGTCTAACCAAAGCGTGTTATCCTGAGGTCTTTTTCTGGCTAAAGTCCCGTCTTTTAGTCGAAATTGTTTGTTGCTTATAAAGTCAATATAATTGTTAATCAACGGATCTGCATTTGCCTTCAATCCGTCTTGTTTTGCTTTTATAAATGCGGCGCAAAGTGCTCCTGCAAAATCCAATGCTTCAGGATGCAATGTTTTAATCATATCAACATCTTTTATGTTTTGCTCTTTATAATTGGCAGCGATATCCGAAATCAATTGTAATCTTTTGTTAGTGTAATCTGCATACTTTTGGTTACCAGTGGCTTTAGTTGCTAAAAGCATTCCCGCATAAGTAACTCCCCATTCGTAGCTAGTCAATCTAAAAGCACCCGGAGCAAAAGTGATATCTTCATTCCCTTTTTTATAATTAGTGATGTCGGCTTTTGTGGTTGCATTTACAATTTTTGAGGCTGTATTTGCTTCAAGAAATTGATACACACGATCCAAAACTTTGTTAATACTGTCTTTTTGAGGAACTCCATAAGGCGTAGGATAATTCGGTTGAAGCAAGTGAAGTGGTGATGTTGCATCATTTTTTTGGGCATTTACTGAAGCTACCGAAAGTAGTAAACTTGTAAATAAAAGGGGTACAATTTTTGAATATGAATGTTTCATGCTAATGTTTTTTATAATAGAAATAAGGTTTATTTGTTGATTTTGACTGTAATTTCGGTCGAAAGTTGTTTCGCTAAATCGATAACATAATTATTGAAATAATCCGAATCTTTGAAATATATAGGAAGAGCGTCGTGTAGGGAAAGAGTGTCTTAGCCTGTGTAGATCTCGGTGGTCGCCGGA
>CAILTC010000391.1 GCA_903837025.1 uncultured Bacteroidota bacterium
AGCAACCAATATTACTTCAAAAACAGGAAGTGATTTTGGCTCTACAAATGGAATTGGATTTTTTAAAAATACGAATCCAAATTTCCCAATAAAATCGGGTGTGATTTTGAGTACTGGAAATGCAAACAGTGCCGTTGGCCCCAATACTACTGAACAAAATGAAGGTTCATCAAATTGGCCTGGTGATACCAGTTTAGAAAAAACATTATTACAATCAGGAATTACTATGAGTTCGACTAATGCATCGCTATTAGAATTCGATTTTACTCCAATTTCTCCCTCTTTTAATTTTAAATTCCTTTTTGCCTCCGAAGAATATGGAAATTATCAATGTCAATTTTCAGACGCATTTGTCTTTTTGCTAACCAATATGACAACAGGAGTTACTACAAACCTTGCTGTAGTTCCCAACACAAACCTTCCAATCTCAGTAGTAACAATTAGGGATTATTTATACAATTCGTCTTGTCCATCTGTAAATGCTCAGTATTTTGGTACTTATAATGGCGGTTCAGCAGCTGCGGAATCGGCAACTAATTTTAATGGTCAAACTGCATTATTAAATGCATCGGCAACTTTAATTCCGAATACACCTTACCATATAAAACTAGTAATTGCAGACCGTTTAGACACCCGATTAGATTCGGCCATATTTCTTGCTTCAGATTCATTTAATATTGGTCAAGATGTTTTGGGATCCGATTTAACAGTAGCTAATAATAATGCCGTTTGTTTTGGTGACACTCATGTATTAAATACAAATTTAGATCCTGCGGCTTATACTTTCAGTTGGACAAAAGATGGTGTTGTTATTCCAGGAGCTAATGGCGCAAATTTAAGCATAACTCAACTAGGTACTTATGGAGTTACTTATGCAAAAACAACGAATAGCTGTCAACCAACAACTGATTTTATAAAAGTTGAATACTTCACTAAAAACAGTACAAAAGACCCTGTTAATATCTATAAATGTGATACTGGAGCAAACAGCTATGAATATGATTTATCATTAAATACCCCTATTGTAAAAACAGGATTAAATCCTGAAACAGAAGTAAATTACTATGCAACTCTAGAAGATGCCAACTTAGGAATTAATATGTTACCAAAAATTTATACTAGTGTTGCTGGGAAAACGGTTTATGTTCAAATCAAAAATTATAATAGCTCTTGCTTTATAATAAAACCATTTCAACTATTAACAACACCTGCGGCAGTTGCTTATCAGCCGGCAGATATGACTCAATGTGCTACATCAGCAACTTCAAATAGTGGTGCCTTTAAATTTTCAAGTCAAAACAATTTTGTTTTAAAAGGACAATCTACAACAATAAATAGCGTAAGCTATTATATTTCGGCCACAAATGCCAATAATGCTATTAACCCTTTAGATACAAATAATTATCTTGGAGCAAACAACACCATAATTTATGCGCGAGTTGACAACATGAATGACAAAAGTTGTTATAGCGTTACAAGCTTCAAAATAATTGTAAAACCTTTGCCATTAGTAGATAAATTAGATAATGTTGAAACCTGTAATAACTACATTTTACCTTCATTAATAAATGGGAACTACTTTACGGGTCCTAACGGAACAGGTGATAAATTATTTGCTGGTGACGTTATTAGTAAAACAAAAATAATCTATATTTTTAATCAACCCGATGCTCCAAATGGATGCCCAGCTAGTAGCAGTTTTAAAGTTACAATAGTTGATGGAAATACAGCATTACCAAAAAGTGGCACCTATTGTAAAGTGTATAATCTACCTTCCTTTCCTATTGGAAATTATTATACCCAACCAAACGGAGGAGGAGTAAAAATTGCTTTTGGCACTCCAGTTACCTCAACAAATTCCTTCTATTATTTCTATAAATCAAAAACAGATCCAACTTGTATGTTAGAAGTGAATTTTACAATTACCATTGTACCAATACAAGAAGTTGGTCTATTTAATAATGTATTTGACTGTGATTCCTATACTTTACCTTCTTTAACCGTAGGGAATTATTACACCCAACCAAATGGAGGAGGAACTAAGTTAGCGGCGGGAGCAGTAATTACTACCTCCCAAAAAATATATGTGTATTCAACTACAGGGTCTCCTAATAATTGTGTTTCTGAAACTTCGTTTAATGTTACTATTGGCATAAAAATACCTAGCGATGTAAATCAATGTGGTAGTTATACACTACCTGTAATACCTATTGGGAAATATTATACTGGTCCAGCAGGAACAGGTATAAGTTTAGCTCCTGGAGCATTAATAAGTGAAACAACAAAAATTTATATTTATGCACCCTCAGCAAGCACACCAAATTGTACCGATAATCTTTCATTTAACGTAAGCATTGGCCAACCCAAAATCGATGTTTTAGACAATATAACATCTTGTGATTATTACACATTACCATCCCTTGTAATTGGTGGAACGTATTACTCTGGACCAAATGAAACAGGAACTATTCTTAATGCAGGTGATCAAATTAGTTCTAGTAAAACAATCTATATTTTCAAACGCACTGGAGATAGTTGTAGCAATCAATCTAGCTTTATGATTACCATCAATTCAAAACCAAACATCAATTCAAGATCCGATATTGATATTTGTAATTTTTATGAATTAACACCTCTTAGCCAAGGTGATTATTATACTGGTCCTGGTGGAACAGGAACTAAACTTACAGCTGGAACTATCCTAAAAAGTTCCCAAACAATATATGTTTATGCCACTACAAACAACTCGACAAATTGTACGAATGAAAATAGCTTTAAAATAAACATTTATTCTATAAAAGCTGATGCTCATGCAAATGTTATCGCATGTGATAGCTATACCTTGCCAGCCTTGAAAATTGGAAATTATTATTCCTCTCCTGGAGGACCAGTTGGTGGTGCAGGAAGTTTAATGCACGCTGGCGATGTTATTACAACTACAAAAACATTATATGTTTATACTGAATCTGGTGAAAGAATAAATTGTACAGATGAAAACAGTTTTGTGGTAACCATAAATCAAACTCCAGTCGTTACAAAAATTGCTGATGTAAACGCATATGATTCCTATACATTACCAAGTTTGCTAGTTGGAAATTATTTTACTGGAACTAACGCAACAGGTACACCATTAAAAGCTGGCGATATCATTAAAACAAGTCAATCTATATATGTATTTGCCCAAACAGCAACAACACCTAATTGCAGTGATGAAAAAACATTCAAAATAGATCTATTCAACGTAGATGAATTATCCGATGTAACCATTTGTGAAAACTACGTGTTACCCGTTTTAAATGTTGGAAATTATTTTACAGGACAAAAAGGGACAGGAATTCATTTGAATGCTGGTCAAACCATTACAAGCTCACAAACTATCTACATTTACGGAACGACTCCATTAATTCCAATAGGCTATGATGAAAGTTCATTTGCCGTTACAATTGTTAATACTCCTATTGCTTATGCTGTACCGGAAAGCATAACAACTATATGTGACGATGGTAGAAATAATAATGATCGTGTAGCTACTTTTGATTTAACTATAATGGACTCAATAATAGCAGGAAATCAAATAGCACCAGAATTTACAGTTAAATATTATGCCAGCCAGGAAGATGCTGTAGCCGAAAAAAATGCCATTACTTCCTCTAACTTACCAACTGTTTTTGTAAGAGTGAGTAACACATTAACTGCAAATTGCTTTGATTTAAAACCCATCGCTATACATATTATAAAAGCTCCTAGTCCAACTCCCAAAGGCGGAATAGTATGTTATAACAGCAAAACAAAAACAGTATTAAATTCTTATGTTATCTCTAGTGGCTTGAGCGCATCAACTCATCTTTTTAAATGGTTAAACGAATCAGGAACAATTCTAGGAACAGCAAGTACTTATGAAGCTGTATTACCAGGTACATATACCCTAATTGCAACGAGCACTGTAACAGGATGTTCCTCATATCCTATATCTGTAGAAGTTGCGGGATCAGAACCTGCAGTAGTTGCCTATACGATTTCGGATGATTTTGCCAATAATCAAATTGTAACAATAGAAGCAACTGGAACTGGAGGCAATTATGAGTACCAGTTAGATTCTAGATCTTTTCAAGATAGTCCCATATTTCAAAATCTATCCTTAGGAACGCATTCCTTTACGATAAGAGATAAAAATGGTTGCGGAAATTCAGTAACACAGGCTTTAGTCATAAATTATCCAAAATTCTTTACTCCAAATGGAGATGGATTTAATGATACATGGAATATAACCTCCTTAAAAGATCAACCCAATTCTTTAATAGCAATCTATGATCGTTATGGAAAATTATTAACCGAAATAAAACCAAACGGCCAAGGTTGGGACGGAACTTATTCTGGTCAAATGTTGCCTTCAACAGATTACTGGTTTACCGCAAGCTATGTAGAAGATGGAATCTCAAAAGAATTTAAATCCCATTTTTCAATGAAGAGATAAACCCGCAACAATAAGAATCCTTTCGTATAGCTAGCAGTTACTATACAACAACTATTCAAAAATTTAAATGAGACAGTAATTAATAATCTATCCCAAACAGATTGATTTGTTTGCGAGAATACTATTGAAACAAAAAAAATCAGATTAAAAATGATCCAAACATGATGAAATTCAAAACCTAAAAATCAAATTTCAACTGTACGACAACCGTCTTTTTTTGCTCAGTGTTTAAATTACTTAACGAAATTCCGAGCAATCGAACAGAATCTTTCATACGTTCTTGATACAATAATTCTTTCACGGTTTCCAGAATCAACCCTTTGTCGGAAATAAAATAAGGCAAAGTCTTACTACGGGTTTGTTGCGTAAAATCGCTATATTTTATTTTTAAAGTAATCGTTTTTCCAGCGATATGATGCTTTTTTAAGCGCCTTTCTAATGCGTTGGCAATATTTTCTAATTGCTCCATCATAAAAATTTCGGACGATAAATTTACATCAAAAGTATGTTCGGCAGCCACCGATTTTGTAATTCGATCCGATTTCACTTCACTATTGTGAATGCCTCTCACCACATTATAATAGAAATTTCCTGATTTTCCAAAATGCTTCTCAAGGAATTCTATGGACTTACTTTTTAATTCTAATCCCGAAAAAATTCCCAATTGGTACATTTTTTCGGTAGTAACTTTTCCTACTCCGTAAAACTTTCGAATCGGCAAAACCTCCAAAAAAGGAATTACCTCATCTGGATTTACCGTTTTCTGACCATTGGGTTTATTATAATCACTGGCAATTTTTGCTACAAATTTATTTACTGAAATTCCTGCCGAAGCTGTTAAACCTACTTCGTTAAGAATGCGCAGTCTAATTTCCTGTGCCAATAAACTAGCACTTGGATTCCCTTTTTTGTTTACCGTAACATCCAGATAAGCCTCATCTAGCGAAAGTGGCTCGACTAAGTCCGTATACTCATGAAAAATTTTACTTATTTTACTTGATATTTCTTTGTAACGCTCAAATCTAGGCCTCACAAAAATTAAATCAGGACAATATTTTTTGGCCAAAGCTCCACTTAACGCGCTTCGAACACCAAATTTTCTGGCTTCATAACTTGCTGCTGCCACGACCCCCCGATTTTCGGCTCCACCTACCGCAATAGGTTTTCCGCGTAATGCCGGATTATCCAATTGCTCTACTGAAGCAAAGAAAGCGTCCATATCGATATGGATTATTTTTCTATTTGGATTGGTTTCGGACATAGTACAAATTTATGAAAAACATTTACTTAAAGATTAACAAAGGATCTTAGAGATTAATTGAGAATTTATATATTTGATGTAGAAAAACAAAAACGCTACGAATAGTTTTAAAAAGATTGCTTTGCTTCCTCCCTCGCAAATCCTCACAATAATAAAATGATAGAAATAGAGAGAAAATTCCTGACAACTTCAGATGCTTTTAAAAAAGAAGCTTTTACACAAAACCGAATTGCACAGGGTTATTTGAGCGCTGTTACCGGAAGGACAGTTCGTGTGCGTATAAAAGGACATAAGGGATTCTTGACCATAAAAGGTGCCTCAAACGAATCGGGTCTATCTCGTTTTGAGTGGGAAAAGGAAATACCTGTTGATGAAGCGGAACAATTAATGCT
Organism: uncultured Bacteroidota bacterium; assembly: GCA_903837025.1. Classification (GTDB taxonomy): domain Bacteria; phylum Bacteroidota; class Bacteroidia; order Flavobacteriales; family Flavobacteriaceae; genus Flavobacterium. The sequence continues at coordinate 6,128 of CAILTC010000391.1, forward strand.
TCTATGCGAAAAAGGAGTCATCGATAAAACCCGTTTTGAAGTAAAAATTGGTAACCACATTTTTGAAGTGGATGAGTTTTATGGCGAAAATGAAGGTTTAATTATCGCCGAAGTCGAGCTCAATTCAGAAACTGAAACTTTCGAAATACCTTCTTGGTTAGGTAATGAAGTAACTGGAGATAATCGGTATTACAATTCGTATTTGAGTAAAAATCCGTTTAAAGCTTGGCGCTAATTATTTTTCTACTTCTATAGTTACAATCATATTTCCTGATGATTTATTACCTGAAATTTGCATATAAGCTCGTTTAGAAAGATCTATTTCTCGAGATCTTACAAACGGTCCTCTATCGTTAACTTCAACAATTACTGATTTTCCATTGGCTTGATTTGTCACTTTTATTTTAGTTCCAAAAGGGAGTTTCTTGTGTGCTGCAGTAAATTTATTATTGTCGAATCTTTTGCCGCTAGTGGTTCTCTTGCCATTAAATTTATCCGCATAGTAAGAGGCGTGGGCATTCTTTTTAAATGTTTTTAATTTACCCATTTCAAATAACAACGTATCTGAAACGATTTCTTGGTTGACAATAAGTGTTTTACTTTTATCGATTGTGTCTTTTAATAAAACAGCATTCTCTGGATTTTCAACTAGAGTTTTGCTCTTTTTGGCAGAATGCTTATGCGACGAAGATTTATGTTTCTTCTTGGTCGAAGAATGCCCATTGGCAAGACCAACAATCATAATCGAAAGAAAAATGGTAAATGTTTTTTTCATTTTTTTGTTTTTTAAACTCTATATGGCAAAAATCATACCTAAGTAAAAGAAAGTCCCTTTCAGGACTTTCTTTATTTATTTCTTAAAACCATAATGACCAAGGAATTCTACTTAATATAAGGATTAATCCTAAACCATAGTAAATAGAAAAAGTTTTAAATTTAGATTCGCTTGTGGTTAATTTTTTATGCTTCATCCAACCAATTGTAATCAAAGTAATACCAATTAAATTGATTAACGGATGTTCTAATGATGTTAAACGCAATTCCGCAACACTCATTTGTCCTAATGAAGCAAAACCTTTAGGAGAAACAAAATATAAAATTAAGCCTATTAATAATTGAGTATGTATTCCTGCCAAACCAAATACGGCGATTTTACGATCTTTTGAAGTAAATTCTTTTTTTGAAAACAGTCCGATCAATGAATTGACAACTGCAATAACTAATACTAAAAGCGCTAGATAAGCCCAGCCAGAGTGAAATTTTTGAATAAATTCGTACATAAAATAAGTTTTTGTTTCAACAAATATAAATAAAAAAAGGTTAAAAAAAAACGGCATCGCTTTTAGGTCGATACCGTTTTGTAAGCATTAGCTTATATATTAGAAATTGTAACGTAAACTAAAGTTCCATGTTCTTCCGAAACCAAAGTAAACTTGGTTCGCTGTTGCTACACCATTGTATAAAGCTCCTGCTTGTGCATAAGTTGTCGTTCCTGTCTTAATATCTGAAGCGAAAATATTAGTTTTTGCTTCTGCAATATAAACTTTATCAAAAACATTATTCACATTCAATCTAAAATTAAGTGAATTGTCTTTGTTTTTACCTACTAGCATTTTATAAGAGAAACCAGCATCTGCTAAACCATAATTAGGCAATTGCAAAGAACCTTTATTAGTTGAAGATGAAAAGTTAGATGGTGAAATTGCAGCATATAATTTATCATTAAAATTATAGTTAGCATCAACAATTACTCGCGTAAGAACTTCGTAAGAAGCACCCAAAGAAGCAGTAGTCTGAGCAGCATCACCTACTCTTACTTTGTCTAAATACAAGGTTGTAGCCGTTCCTCCAGCAACTGGATTATTAGAAGCATCATATCTATTACTGACACTATTTCCTTTGTAAACCCATTCTCCCATAGACACCATTGCATTTACTTTTAACTTATCATTAATTCTAGCATTTGCTTCAAGTTCAACACCGGAGTGAACTTCAGTAATTCCTGAAAAATCAAAGTATCCACCTGGATTATCAACCGCTCCATCCGTAGATCTTTGGTATCTGTCTTTCCAAGTCGTGTGATATAAATTTAATTTAGCATTGAACATTCTTGAAGTAAAACCATATCCTGCTTCAAATCCAGCTATTTTTTCGTTTTTTAAATTCCCGTTTACCAAAGACTTGTTGTTTGGATAAACCGAGTTAAAGGCAGGTTGTTTTGAATAATATCCTGCATTTACAAAAACATTGTTTTGCTCGTTGATATTGTAGTTTGCACCTGCTTTAGCGTTTCCACCCAAAATATTTTTAAAGTCAGTACTCGAAAGCGGATTAGTTAATAAATACGTAAAAGCATCTACTTTTTTGAAACCTTGCTCAGAAACTGCACCTTGAACAAAAGCAGTTAAATCATCTTTAGAATATTCTAATTGTGTAAAGGCACCGTACCAATTCACTTTGCTATAATAATTATAACCAACTCTTCCGTCAGCAGCAGCTTGCGCAAATGGGTTTAATGATGGACTCACAGAATACGTTTGACTTACAGCATAAATAGGTGTATTTGCATCATTAGAACCTGTTGGATTATTATAATTAGCATTTAGGATTGTACCTCCTAATAAAGTGTTTACATTTTGATAATGAATTCCTTTATATGTTCTTGCGTCAAGACCTATATCCCATGTCAAAGTTTTAGAGAGTTTTTTATCCAAAGAAATGATTGCTCCATACCAGTCATGAGAGTTGTAAGAAGAAACTCTTGAAATACCGTTTGTTAAAGTATTTGCTGAATTTAAAGTGTTCTGATATTGACCTCCAACAGCTGTTCTTGTCAAAGTTTTAGTAACACCATTAACAACTACTGATATTGGTTGACCAGAGTTATAGGCTTGAATTTTATCAAAATCTACTAAACCATTTGAAGTTCTAAAAGCAGCATTCAAGTAGTTTAATCCTTGAACAGCACCATATCCGCCTGAACCTCCGCCACGACCCCAAGATCCGTAGAATACAGTTGATAATTTTGTTGTTTCATTGATTTTCCAATCCCAGTTAATAGAAGCTACTGGTTTATGATAAAAGTTTCTTTTCATATTAAACTCCTGACCTCCTAAAGTTCCCCAATCTGAGTTATACTTTGTGTTTGGCTTAGCAAGAGTACCGTATTGTTGGTAAGTAGCTAGTGTGATAAAAGAACTTCTTTGGTCGTGCCATTGAGGAGCACCTGTGAAAGAGAATTGAATATCATGTTTGTCATTTGGTTTGTAACCAAAGGCAATATAATAGTTTTTACCTTCAAATTTCGTTCCATCAACATATCCGTTTCCTGTAGTAGAACTCAATAAAACAGAAGCTGAAAAACCATTTTTCATAACCCCTGTATTGTAAGATCCTTGTACTTTCAAATAATCATTATCCCCAAAAGAAGTAGAGGCAGAACCACCTTCTTTCATCTCAGATGATTTTGTAATAACATTAATTGTACCTCCTACAGAGGCAATCGCTAGTTTAGACGAACCTAAACCTCTTTGCACTTGCATAGCCGAAGTTACATCAGACAAACCTGCCCAGTTACTCCAATATACAGATGCATTTTCCATATCATTTACCGGAACCCCATTGATCATAACCGCAATATTATTTTGGCTAAATCCACGAATATTGATTCTTGAATCTCCAAAACCACCACCTGCTTTTGTAGCATATACAGAAGGAGTGTTTTTAAGAATTTCAGGAAATTCCTGAGTTCCTAACTTTTCTTGAATTTCGGCCGCTTTAATAGTAGAAACAGCAACCGGTGTTTTTCTGTCTTTTGCAATATCTAAAACTCCTGATGTAACAACAATTTCTTTCAATTCATTTGAATTTCCTGATAAAATGATTGTTCCTAAATCAGTAGTCGCTCCATTTGAAACAGTATATTTAACTGTCTTTGTTTCATAACCTATAAATGTAATGACCACTTCTCCTACTTTTGCCGAAGCATTAATAGAAAATTTACCATCGAAATCTGCAGTTGCTGCAATTTTTGTTCCTTTGATCGCAACATTTGCACCTGGCAAAGAACTTTGACCATCTGTAATCTTTCCAATAATTTTTCCTTGTGAAAATACCGTCGAAATTACCATAAAGAGTAATCCAGAAAGTAACCAATTTTTGATTGTTTTCATATTGTTTAGTTATTTATTTTTGGCAAAATTATAACATTTCTTCCATAATAAGTTAAGATAACGTTAATTATATCTCCTTTTCAGATACTGGTTTTTTTATGAGCTTTTTTATATTTAAAAGATTAAAAATTGACAAAAAAATTATTTTATTATCAGTTTTAATGTTAATGCCATAAACTTATCAAAATTAAATCCTGCGAAAATTAAGATTATATGTCAAAAAATCAATTTCAATTAAAGATATATAGCCATAAAAAAACCCTGATTTATAAAAATCAGGGAATTATTAAAAACTTGTATAGCAAAAAAGTAACTATTTATTCTTCAAAAAGTGCTCTAACAAAAAGCTAGTGGAACTATCATGATTATTAACAGTTTTAGAGTTAATTTCTGTTAGAATAGAATTGGCTAATTGTTTACCAAGTTCAACTCCCCATTGATCAAAACTAAAAATATTCCATATAATTCCTTGCACAAAAATCTTATGTTCATATAAGGCTATCAATGAACCTAAAGATTTTGGCGTCAATTTTTGTATTAATAAAGTATTGGTTGGTTTATTCCCTGCAAATACTTTAAAAGGCAAAAGAAACTCTGCTTTTTCCTTAGAAAGTCCTTGTTTATCAAATTCGGCTTGAACTTGCTCCTCTGTTTTACCATTCATCAATGCTTCAGTTTGTGCAAAAAAGTTCGACATTAACTTATCATGATGATCTTCATTACCATACAATGGTTTTATAAATCCAATAAAATCAGTAGGAATCAACTTGGTTCCTTGATGAATTAATTGAAAAAAAGCATGTTGCGAATTCGTTCCTGGCTCTCCCCAAATAATAGTTCCGGTTTGATAATTTACAGGTTTCCCATCTCGACCAACACTTTTACCATTACTTTCCATGGTTCCTTGTTGCAAATAAGGGGCTAATTTTTGCAGATATTGTGTGTATGGAATTAATGCTTCACTTTCGGCACCAAAAAAGTTGTTATACCATATACTTAGCAAAGCCAAAGTAACTGGGATATTTTTGTCAAAAGATTCTGATTTGAAATGGTTATCCATTTCGTTGGCCCCATTTAATAATTCTTCGAAATTATCATATCCACCAGCCAAACTTATAGAACGTCCACAAGCACTCCACAGAGAAAAAAGACAGCCCACCAAATCCCACACC
>CAILTC010000392.1 GCA_903837025.1 uncultured Bacteroidota bacterium
ATAATCAATTTTTGGAGAATTATCTAAAGTTAAGTTGTAATTATTGGAGTTGTCATCCATAATTTGGACGGTAATGTCTGAGGTGTAATAGGCTTTGTTGATGTTGAAAATAAAATTTCCATTTGCATCAGTTTTTACAACTTTAAAGACAAAAGATTTGGCAGGAAGTGAAAAGGCAATTGTTAAATTTTCAATTTTATCTGTATTGTTTTTTGCGGTAACTTTACCGGAAATAATTTCACCCCTAAGTTCAGGTAAAATTATATTTTTTTCTAAACTGTTTAATTCGATACTTTTATTGGATGAATTAAGAGCGAAATTTGTTGCCGAAATTTGATTTTTTAGCATTAATTCATCTAATTTCCTTACGGATAATGAATAATTTCCATCTTCAAAAACCGAATTGAAAGTTTCTATTTTTAAATCTACTAACTCGCGATTTGTGAATGTTTTTTTGTTCAGTTTGAATTTTACATTTTCATTTGTAACTGTTTTTTCGTTCGAAAAAGCTTCTTTATTAGAAATTAAAGCATTGTCTACCGTCTTTCTTTCAGCGGCAATATAAGGATTAATGATTGTAATATCTGTTTGGAATAGTTCTGAAACGGGTTTGTTAAGCATCCAATTTGTATAACCGATAAGTTTGTAATTCCCTGTTTTTAATGTTGTTGGTATAAAATAATCTCCTTGTCCTTTTGTGCTTTCTAAAATTATTTTGTTTTTGAAAATATTTTCTTTGTCACTATTTATAAGTTCAACATAAGCAACTTTGCTCACTGTGCTAGGTTTTTTGTTGCTAGCATTTAGACAATAAACTTTATAATAGAGTGTTTCTCCTGTAACAAAGGTTGTTGAATTTGTATGCACAAATACGGTTTCATCTATTGAAACGGTTTGGGTTTCGTTAGCTGAAATTAGTTGTTGAGCCGAAATAGGTAGCTGAAATACTGTCATTAGTATTAAGAGCAAAATGTGTTTTATTCTTCCCAAAATAAAGGTTTTATGTTAGACGCAAACGTTGTGCAGTCACCGCATGGTGCAGGATAAATGTAATAAGTAATACCATCTTGATGGGAATAGGTCATAGAATGATTTTCTAATGCTGTTGCTAATGCGTTTCCATTACAAAGAGGAAGGCCGAAACAAAAAAGAACTGACTCTACCGGACATTTTATATAATAGGGAGGTATGGCTTGTCCCGGAAATAAATCGAGATAATTAAAATAGACTCTTTTTGATGATACAGAAGCAACATCAAAAAAACCAATCACTTTTTCATTTGGATTGCTTACCGATTTTAAATTTCCATTTAAAAACCCAGGTTGTTTTGGAGATAAAACACTTTCGGATCCCGACATTTTATTTAGTGTTTCATAAAAGCTATAAGCAGCTAAGTTCTCTATGTATTGCCTTACCAAAATACTATAGCGATAAGAGATGATATAATTTTTATTACTGATAAAACGAATTGGAAAATTTAATCGATCTTCTGCGAGTTCAGCAGTGGTGGTCAAAATGATATCAGTAGATTTTTTTGAGCCATAGCATATTCGGGTGTTAAGAGAATTTGGGATTAAATTTATTTGTGGATTAGACTCAGCGTTTTTAGCAGGGATTACTACCGCAGTATTAAAGCTCCAATGTGGGGTTATTATTTTGTAGGTTTCTTCATATTCGAATCGGTAGTATTTTGAACTGTTTTTTGGATCATAACTATTTACTTTTATGCTAACGCCGGTTATTGTATCTTTTGTTTCAACGGCTATGTTTAAATCGTTAATAGGATTTATGGGAGACATAGTTTCAACAGTTGATTGATACGATTTTCCATTACTAGTTTTAATGTTCAAGCGGTATTCTCTTCCGGGAACGGCTTGAAATTCTGATTCAGAAATATAGGTGCCCGATTGTTCTGCAAAATTATATCGATTGCTAGCATTGTCTGTAATGTAAACAACTGCCCCAGTTTCTGCGGTTGTTGTAGTGTTTTCGAATTTTGAGGTTTTAGAAATTTTTATTTCTTGTGTTTTTAACTCATTTGTTATCGTTGCTTCTACAACTAGATCTTCTTCAAACGTATTGGTTAATAACGGGTATGTTTCTGTACAACTATTGAAAACGAAAGCTAACAGCATGAATAAAATACTATTTCTTGAATTATAATTTTTCATTTTTTTATAAATCTATATAATTTGTTTTGAACTAAAATTTAAAATCATAGGTTATACTCGGAATTGGTATTGAAAAAATAGATGTTTTATATCCTTTTATTCCTCCATTTTTATCGGTTATAAAATAAATTGAATATGGATTGTTTCTACCTAAAACATTATAAATTGAAATATTCCAAAAACTATGTGCTAGTTTTTTGATTTTATGATTCCCTTCAATGTTTATACCTAGATCTAAACGAACATAATCGGGGATTCGGTATTGATTTCTATCGCTATAGAGTGTGTAATCTGCATTTCCGTAATGATAGGTGCCAATAGGGTAGGTTATAGGCCTTCCTGTTTGATATAGAAAGTTGGTCGAAAAACTATACCGTTTTGTGAATTTATAATTTAAAATTAAGCTTAAATCATGAGGTTTGTCAAAATTTGAAGGGAAATAGTTTCCGTTGTTTACCGTTTCAGAACTAAATTTACTATCGAGTTTTATTAAAGTACGAGAATAGGTATAACCTATCCAACCATTTAATTTTCCGATTTGTTTTTTTAATAAAAGCTCAATTCCATACGCTTTTCCCTGCCCTTGTAAAAGTTCTGTTTCTATATTTTGATTCAGTAATAATTGGGCACCTACTTTATAATCTAGAATATTGTATAATTGTTTATAATAGCCTTCAATGCTAATTTCGATATCATCATCATTCAAATTTTTGTACAAGCCTAATGAGTATTGTTTGGCATTTTGAGGTTTAATGTTTGTATTCGAAAGAGACCAAGTGTCCGTTGGTGATTGAGTAACATTGCTTGAAAGTAGATGTATGTATTGTCTTGTTTGGTCATAACTTGCTTTTACAGAAAAGTCTTTGGTAAAAAAATAACGAGCAGCAAATCGGGGTTCAAATCCACCATACGTTTTTATGACTTCATTATTCGAATAACTTTTGGTTCCTATAACAGTTTCATTACTCAATGGCATGTTTTCTTGATAAATCCTTTGATTAGCAGCGCCTAACGATGCATAAAGCGAATATCGAAATCCTAAATCGATCAGCAGTTTATTACTTAATTTATAACTGTCAGAAAGATAAACAGCCGACTCTAATCCTTTTTCTTTATTAATGTCAATCGGAAGTATTTGTGAATTTGCTTTAGTTGGGTTTTGGTATCCAGGGGAAATAGTATATAATTTGCTTTCTATTCCATAACTAAACTTATGTTTATCATTATATAAATAATTAAAAGTCATCATTGTTTGACTTTCATTTATTTTGTAACCAAAGTCAAATCCATCTAGGCTATTGTTTGGATTATAACCAATATTAAATTTATATTCACTATTGGTAAAAATAAATGCGGCTTTGTGTTTTTTAGTGAAACTGTGATCCCATTTTAAGGAAGCCAGTCGGTTGCTATATTTGTATAGAGAATCAGATGTTATTTTAAAATGGTCTTGACTGTAATAAAGGGTTCCTTCAATAGAATTGTATGGATTAATAGTATTGTTATATTTAAGAATTCCATCATAAAATCCAGCGGCACTATTTTTTAACGATTTATTATCTAAAGACTTCAAAACCCAATCAGAATAGGTTCCTCTTACTCCAAAAAGAATGCTAGATTTGTTTTTTTCAATGGGTAGTCCAAAACTAAGGTTTGATGTAATTGGGCCAACTGCTCCTTCTCCAGAGAATTTTTCTGGATTTCCGTTTTTTGTGGTGATATCAAAAACGGAAGATAATCTCCCACCAAAAATAGCAGGAATACTTCCTTTATAAACATCAGCTTTTTTTGCGGTATAAGGATTTATGGCAGAGAATAACCCTAAGAAATGTTGAGGGTTATATAAAACGGCATTGTCTAAAAGAATTAAATTTTGATCTTCTTTTCCGCCTCTAACATTAAAACCTGCAGATCCTTCCCCTGTAGTTTTGATTCCTGGAAAGGTAGTTGCAAGCTTTAAAATATCTCTTTCTCCTAGAATTAAAGGAACATTTTTTATTGCTTCAATGTCTATTGCTATTAATCCAGAGACTACAGATTCGGTTATTTTTTGTCCTTTCTTTTTGATTATAACTTCATCTAACTGATTTAATTTTTCATTAATAGTAATATCAAGATTTCCATCTTCATAAAGCATCAATGTTTTTACTATTTCTTTATGGTTAAGGGATTTAATTTCAATAGTATTTACTCCTCTTGGAAGTTCTATGCTATAATACCCTTGGTCATTACTAGAAGTATTAATGTTTTTGTTTCGTACTTTAATATAGATATTCGCTTCAGGTTTATTCGTTTCTTCATTTTTTATATATCCGGATAGGATGTATTTTTTTTTGGCTAACCCCTTATTTTCTTTACCAATAAATAATAGTAACGGTTTTTTTGTTTTACTAATGCTATTTAAGGAATCATATTGTTGATAGAAAACGGGGTTTTCATCATTGTTTTCAGATCCTTTATTCTCATTATTTGTTGGTGAATCGACAAAATAATTTGTAGGTAATTCATCGTGAATAGTGTTTTTTTGAGTTAGGATTACTTTGTTTTTGATAATAATAAAATTCAAATCAGTCTTGGTCAGAATTTTATTTAATAATACATCTAACGTAATGTTGTCATAACTACCTGTGATAAGATTTTTATTTGAATCTATCCATATAGGGTCAAAATAAAATTGATAGGAGGTTGACGATTCAATGGCTTTTATAACAGTTGTTAAAGTATCCTCTTTAAATAGAAAGGATAATTTAACATTAGAATTTTGGGAAAATAATAATTGATTTGAAAACAAAAAAAATAAGAGGAGTATTAGTTTTTTCATTGGTCTTATTTGGTTTGAATTAAAAGGTAATTACTGATGTATTTCATTAGATTTCTCATGAATTGGCTTGAATCAGCTTTCTTAATTTCTCTATTCATTAAATAAAATTCGTTG
>CAILTC010000393.1 GCA_903837025.1 uncultured Bacteroidota bacterium
ACATCCTAACGAAAACATAAAACCGCGCGCACTGTTACAAATGTCGGCGCCCAAGGCAACCGCTCGTAAAATAGAAAAACCAGAAATTATTTTGCCACTACAAATCACTCGGATTTTATTACGGATTTTATAATTTTCTAAAGTTTTGTTGACAAATATTAGTGCGGGTTCAAACGGCATTCCAACACCGTCTGCAAATTCTAATGGCGCTGCCCCAGTTCCTCCTTCGGCACCATCAACGGTGATAAAATCAGGATAACAATCTAAAGCAATCATTTCTTGGCAAACCTTTTCGAACTCCGAAGTTTCACCAATGCAAAGTTTGAAACCAATGGGTTTTCCGTTGGATAAATCACGCAATTGTGCTACAAATTCGACCAATCCTTTGGCATCGTTAAAAGCAGAATGGCTTGGTGGTGAAAGAATCGTAGTGAAGGGTTTTACGCCTCGAATTCGGGCTATTTGTTCGGTATTTTTTGCCGCTGGAAGTACGCCACCATGTCCTGGTTTTGCCCCTTGCGATAATTTTATTTCGATCATTTTAACGGAAGGAAGATTGGCTTTTTCTGCAAATCTTTCGGGGTTGAATGTGCCGTCATCGTTGCGGCAACCAAAATAGCCTGTTCCTATTTGCCAAGTCACATCACCACCTTGTAAGTGGTAATCGGTTAATCCGCCTTCGCCAGTATTGTGGTAAAAATTACCTTTTTGAGCTCCAATATTCAAGGCTCGAACGGCATTTTCGCTCAATGCGCCAAAACTCATTGCCGAAATATTGAGCAAAGATGCTGAATAAGGTTGTTTGCACGAAGATCCGCCAACAAGAATTCGAGGCAATTCTTCATTGACTTTTGCCGGAAACATCGAATGTTTGATGCCTTCATAATCCGAACTGTACAAATCTAATTGGGTGCCAAAAGGAGTTGTAGCGTCTATGTTTTTGGCTCTTTGGTAAGCTAGTGAACGTTGGTTACGTGAAAATGGTTTTCCATCGGTGGAGCGTTCGATGAAATATTGCTGAATTTCGGGTGAAATCGTTTCGAAAGCATAACGGAAATAACCTAGAACGGGAAAATTTCGCAAAATGGCGTGTTTCTGTTGAATGGTATTGTAAAATCCGACAAGGATTAAAAGGAACATTATTCCGGAGAATAAATAGGCCGTTTTTAGGTAGTAATTGAATAATAATGAAATGGCTAAAAGTAGCATTCCGAGGGCGAAGAATTGTTTTCTCATTTTTTAATTAAAAAATTGAATGATTTAAAGATTGAAAAAATTAATTTTAGCTATAACGTAATCTCACAAAAACGTGTTTGATTCCTTTTTTGTCGGAATCTCTTTCGTCTATTTCGAGAATATCGGATAGGGATTTTAGCATGGGTGTTAGTTTCGAAAAGCCGTAATTTCGAGGGTCGAATTCGGGTTTTTTCTTTACAATTAGATTTCCCACATCGCCAAGGAAAGCCCAGCCGTCATCATCACCAATAGCTTCGAGGGTATCTTCGATCAATTCGATAGTTTGATTGTCGATTTTGTCAAGCGGTTTTTGTTCGGGTTTTTCAGCTGCTTTTTCAATTACTTTTTCGACTACTTTTTTCTCTTCGATTAATTTGCTTTTGGGTAATTTGCTTCGTCCGTTTGCATTTGCACGCGTTTTTTTGATGGCACCTTCTAAAACTTCGATGTAAATAAATCGATCGCATGCAACAATAAAGGAATTGGGAGTTTTCTTTTCGCCAATGCCAATGACTTTCATTCCGGATTCTCGTAGGCGAATGGCCAATCGTGTAAAATCGGAATCACTGGAGACGATACAAAAACCATCGACTTTGTCCGAATATAATAAATCCATAGCATCGATAATCATTGCAGAATCCGAAGAATTTTTCCCTACGGTATAACTATATTGTTGAATGGGCGTGATAGCGTGTTCTAATAAAACACTTTTCCAACCGTTGGCATTTGGTTTGGTCCAATCGGCATAAATGCGTTTTGTGGTTGGCGTTCCGAATTTTGCGATTTCCTCCATCATTCCTTTTACATTGCTGTAAGGAACGTTGTCGGCATCTATGAGGACAGCGAGTTTGAGTTCTTTTGTATTTTGTGACATATAAATAGAGTGTTCAGTATTCAGTGATGAGTGTTCAGTAACCAAATGTACAAAGTTTCTTGGTAAAACAAATATCTGGTCCTGATAGAAATGGAAATCTTACAATAAATTAATATTTGAATTAATTGCTTTTAGGAATGGGTACGAAGTCGGGAGACTTCGCACAGTAATCATGATTTCGAATAAACGTTCGGTTTTTAAAGAACTCATAGGAGAGAGGATCAAAAAACATATTCTGCCAAAATGATATAAATAAATTTTAAAATTATAAAAACAATTATAATTAT
>CAILTC010000394.1 GCA_903837025.1 uncultured Bacteroidota bacterium
ACCTGCCGGAAAATATACTTCTATAACTTATGACAATGGTACAGGTGTATATTCATTTGTGGCAGCGCCCTTATTCAATTCAGTGGCTATAGTTGGTTCAGGAGTTGCTGGTGGATGGGGAGGTTCTCCAGATGTAAACCAGATGACTACAACAGATGGTGTGATTTATACCATTAAAGGTTTAGCAATTTCAGCTTGGGATAAAGTTTCTGGTTCTGGATCAGGAGAAATTAAATTCCGTCAAAATAGCAATTGGACTGATGCAAGTTTTGGTGGTGCTGCATTCCCTATTGGTGCACCTTCTGCAGATAAATTAGTTGTTGGTACTGCAGGAACTTACGATTGTATATTTAATCTTGCTACAGGTGTTTATAGATTTTCATTGTCTTCTCAACCACCAGTTTCTCTTGTAGGTGCTGGAGCAGGGGGATGGCCAGGAGGATCAACTCCTAATCCTGATACAAATGTAATGACAACAACTGACGGTGAAAATTATACTTTAAATGGTTTAGTACTTACTGCTGGTGGTATTAAATTTCGTCAAGATTATGCTTGGGATTCTAGTTGGGGAGGAACTGCATTTCCTACTGGAACTCCTTCAGGTAGTGATTTAGCAGCTACTGCTGGTACATGGGATGTGACTTTTACAAGATCTACAGGTGCTTATACTTTTACATCTGCATTAGCTGTTAAAGGTTTTAATGCCTCTAGTTTTAGTGCTTATCCTAATCCAACTCAAAATTCTTGGACTATTTCTTCAGGAAGTGACGCAATTACATCTGTTCAAGTTTTTGATATCTTGGGTAAATCGGTTTATGTAAAAACAGCTTCATCTAATGATGTTTCTGTTAATGCTTCTAACCTTTCAAAAGGTACTTATTTTGCTAAAGTTTCAACTGCTAATGGTAGTTCAACTGTTAAATTAATAAAAGACTAAACGAAGACAATAAATTGAATTAATCCCTTACGGTATTGCTGTAAGGGATTTTTTTTCGCCATTGATTTCACAGATTCGAGAAAGAAAAACTTAAAAATCTGTCCAAATATTTGAAATCAGGTGCAGGATTTTCTTTTGGTATTGATAAGGGTATTTATATTATTTTTTAATAATATTAACCAAAATTAGGATTTATGAATTTAATAACAGGGATGAGTTCCAACAAAAAATGGCTGTCTTTTCGGACAGCCATTTTTATTTGAATTAATAGGGTTTTTATAATTTTCCTTCTTTAATTTCATCCACAATTTCTGGATTCAATAAAGTAGAAGTATCTCCAAAATTAGAGAAATCACCTTCGGCTATTTTACGAAGAATTCGACGCATAATTTTTCCTGAACGTGTTTTTGGCAAACCAGAAACAAATTGTATTTTATCCAATTTTGCAATAGGTCCGATGTGATCCGAAACATGTTGGTTTATCTCTTTAGTCAAGTTTTCTCTATCACGATATTCTCCAGATTCTTTTAAGATTACAAAACCATACAAAGCATTCCCTTTAATGTCATGAGGGAATCCTACAATGGCACTTTCTGCAACTGCTGGGTGTTCATTTATCGCATCCTCAATTGGTGCAGTTCCAAGATTATGTCCAGAAACAATAACCACATCATCTACACGACCTGTGATTCTATAATAACCTACCTCGTCACGTAACGCACCGTCACCTGTGAAATATTTCCCAGGGAAAGCAGTAAAATAAGTTTCTTTATAGCGTTGATGATCGCCCCAAATTGTTCTTGCAATTCCTGGCCAAGGAAATTTAATGCAAAGACTTCCGGTAACTTGGTTACCTTCTATCTCATTTCTTTTTTCATCCATCAAAACAGGTTGAATTCCAGGTAATGGTAAAGAAGCATAAGTTGGTTTTGTAGGCGTTACAAATGGAATTGGAGAAATCATGATTCCGCCAGTTTCAGTTTGCCACCAAGTATCTACTAAAGGACATCTTTTTCCACCAACGTGGTCATTATACCAGTGCCAAGCTTCCTCATTGATAGGTTCTCCAACAGATCCAATCACTTTTAATGATTTTAATGGGAATTTTTGAATGTAAGACAGATTTTCTTTTGCCAAAGCTCGAATAGCTGTTGGTGCCGTGTAAAATTGAGTAACTTTATGTTTTTCGATAGTTTCCCAAAAACGGCTAAAGTCTGGATAAGAAGGAACTCCTTCGAAAATTACGGTTGTTGCACCATTTAATAATGGTCCGTAAAGAATATAAGAGTGTCCTGTAATCCAGCCAATATCAGCGGTACACCAGAAAATGTCGTTTTCTTCATAATTGAAAACATTTTTGAAGGTATAAGCAGAATACACCATATATCCTGCTGTAGTATGCACCATTCCTTTTGGCTTACCTGTAGAACCTGATGTGTAAAGGATAAACAAAGGATCTTCAGCATCCATTATTTCGGCTACATTATTATCCGAAGCTTGGTCTACTAAAGGTTGTAACCATTGGTCACGACCTTCTTTCATAGCTACTTTTGTATGGGTTCTTTTTGCTACCAAAACTTTTTCTACACAAGGACAACTTGTTAATGCCTCATCAATAATTCCCTTTAAATCGATCGATTTATTACCGCGAAATCCACCATCCGAAGTGATGACCATTTTGCAATCGCTATCATTGATTCTTGTTGCTACTGCCGTTGAAGAAAATCCAGCAAAAACCACTGAATGTATAGCTCCAATTCTAGCACAAGCCAAAACAGAAACCGCCAATTCTGGAATCATTGGTAAATAAATACAAACTCTATCGCCTTTTTTGATGCCTTGTTCTCGAAGTACATTGGCCAATTTTGAAACTCTTGAGTACAATTCGTTATACGAAATGTGTTGCGCTTCTTCTTTCGGATCATTTGGTTCAAAAATGATGGCTGTTTTGTCTCCTCTTTTAGCAAGATGTCTGTCAATACAGTTTTTCACAATATTGACTTTTGCGCCTTTGAACCATTCTATTTTGGCTTCGGCCATATCAAACTCAACAACCTTTTCGCATTCTTGATACCAAGTAAAGTTTTCGGAAGCTATTTTGCCCCAAAATTTTCTCGGCTCACGAACAGATTTATTATAATGTTTAAAGTATTGCTCCAGATTTTCTATTTTGTAATAACTCATAACTATTCTTATTTTTAATTCTTATTTTTATTATAAACGCCTATTTCGTATTTTTTTAAAACACCAGTTATTTCTTCAACAATTGTTTCGTCGTCAATAGTAGATGGAATTTGAAAATTTTCACCGTCAGCAATGCTTCTCATAAGTTTTCGGAGTGTTTTTCCAGAACGAGTTTTTGGCAAACGTTCTACAATAACAACATTTCGTAAGGAAGCAACTGCTCCAATTTGATGCCGAACTAACTTAATGATTTCCTGTTCTAATTGAAAATGTTCGATCTCATCTCCAAGTTTGGTCACAACCAAAGCTAGGGGAGTTTGACCTTTCAAATCATCGTTAATTCCTATTACAGCACATTCCGCAACCGAGTGATGCGAAGCGACAATTTCTTCCATTTCGGCTGTCGAAAGCCTGTGGCCGGCAACATTTATCACATCATCAACTCTTCCGGTGATGTAAATGTAATCATCTTCATCTTTAAATCCTCCATCACCCGAAAAATAATAGCCAGGAAATTTATTCAAATAGCCCGCTTTAAACCTCGGATTGTCATTCCACAAATCTAATAAAGTTCCAGGAGGTAAAGGTAATTTTATTACAACATATCCTTCTTCATTTTTTGCTAATTCTGTTCCATTTTCGCCAAATATTCTAATATCATACCCGCAAACAGCCTTTCCAACTGAACCTGGTTTTATTACAGCTGTTTCAACCCCTATCATATTAGATACAATTGGCCACCCAGATTCCGTTTGCCACCAATGGTCAATTGCCGGTACCGGAACATGTTCTAAATACCATTCTAAGGTAGCTATGTCGCAACGTTCGCCTGCTAAAAATTGTGTTTTTAATGAGCTTAAATCATATTGTTTTATGAAATCGCCATTAGGATCTTCTTTTTTTATGGCACGTATGGCTGTTGGTGCAGTAAACATTATATTTACTTTATGTTCTTCAATTATTCTCCAAAACGTACTCGAATCTGGAGTTCTAATGGGTTTGCCTTCAAAAATAATCGTAGTATTGCGATTGATTAATGGTGCATAAACAATATAACTATGACCTACAACCCAACCCACATCTGACGCAGCCCAAAAAACGTCCCCTTCTTTTGCGCCATAAATATACGGCATAGAAAATTTAAGTGCAGCCGCATATCCGCCAGTATCTCTAACGATTCCTTTTGGTTTACCGGTGGTTCCCGAAGTGTATAAAACATATAACGGATGTGTTGAATTTACAGGA
>CAILTC010000395.1 GCA_903837025.1 uncultured Bacteroidota bacterium
CCTATTTTCTTTAGTCACATTGCAACAAATATATTTATATTTTATACTTTAATAGTACTATATTGTTTCGTTTTTATGATTACTATTGCTTTAAATTTAGGAATGATTTGGAATAAAAAAATTAGTTTAAGAAATTGTAAAATTAAAACAATAGAATGAAAAGAATTATAGGAATCATGGGCGCTATGCCAGAAGAAATTGATGGAGTTGTGGCTTTATTAACGAATTGTGTAGCGACAACATTGGGCAAACGTATCTATTATTCGGGGCAAATAAACGGTATAGAAACCGTAGTGGTTTTTTCGCGCTGGGGCAAAGTTGCCGCTGCAACAACAGCAACTACCTTGATTCATGAATTTAAAATTACCGAATTGCTTTTTACAGGGGTTGCCGGAGCCCTAGATTCCGATTTGAAAATTGGTGATATTGTTCTAGGGAACCGATTGATTCAGCATGATATGGATGCAAGGCCGCTGATGAAGCAATTTGAAATCCCGCTTCTCGGCAAGACGTATTTCGAAAGTGATGCAAACCATTTGGCAATAGCCACAAAAGCGATTGCTACTTTAATCGAAAGCAAAGCGTTACACACCGTTATTAGCGATCAAGATTTGAAGGAATTCAGTATTTCGCAACCTAAATTAGTAATAGGAGAAATTGCTAGTGGCGACCAGTTTTTCTCCAGCAATGAACAAAAAGATAACCTCAGTACTCAATTGCCCAATGTTTTATGCGTAGAAATGGAAGGCGCTGCGGTTGCCCAAGTTTGTTATGAATATGAAATTCCGTTTTGTATTATAAGGACGATTTCGGATGTGGCAGATGATCAATCCCACATTGATTTTCCGTCTTTTATAAAAAAAATCTCCAGTAAATATGCTGCCGAAATAATTAATACCATTTTCAATCTTAATTAAACGCATCTTCATTTTAGTAATTAGTAATTTTGCAATGTAATTTTAAAGATATGACAACAAAAAAAGTAGAAATAGTAGTACCACCAAGTGCACCGCATTATGTAGGAGATGGATTTAGAGTGCATAATTTTATTCCGAGTGGCTATCGTCTGGATATGCAGCGTATGACACCATTTATTATGATGGATTATAATGCTAAATTTTATTTTCCACCAAGTGAAAAGCCAAAAGGAGTAGGCGTACACCCGCACCGAGGTTTCGAAACGGTGACGATTGCCTATAAAGGCAAAGTAGAACATCACGATAGCAGTGGCGGTGGCGGAATCATTGGCGAAGGCGATGTACAATGGATGACAGCTGCTTCAGGGGTTTTGCACAAAGAATTTCATGAAGTGAATTTCAGCAAAGAAGGTGGCGATTTTCAAATGGTCCAACTTTGGGTAAACCTTCCTGCCAAAGATAAAATGAGTCTACCAAAATACCAAGCCATAGAAAATAAGAATATTCCAAAATATGAACTTGAAAATAATGGGGGAGAAATAGAAATAATTGCCGGAGAACATAAAGGAATCAAAGGGGCTGCTTTTACTTTTACACCGGTGCATTTGCTCAATACAAAACTGAATAAAGGAGCAAAAACCGATTTCAGTTTTCCTGCCAATTTCAATACGGCACTTTTGGTAATCGAAGGAAGTATCATCGTAAACGACACCGAACAAGTTCCTACGAATCATTTTGTATTATTCGAAAATAAAGGAGAAAATTTCACTGTTGAAGCAACTGAAAACTCCATTATTTTAGTTTTGAGTGGCGAACCCATTGACGAACCTATTGCTTCTCACGGGCCTTTTGTGATGAATACAAGGCAAGAATTAATGGAAGCTTTTGATGATTTTAACCAAGGGAAATTTGGTTATTTAGAAGATTAAAACATAAAAAAAAACGAAGCAATCTCATGAAGAAATTGCTTCGTTATAAAAATAATAATTTCCTATTATTGTCCCCAAAAATGATAGGTGATATAGACCAAAATAAATCCTAGAATCACCAATATAATTCCTGACACTCTCTTTTTCTTCAGAAATAACAACAGGATAAGTCCCGAAACAGATACGAGTACCATCAAAATCGCCGAAATATCAATTACCCATAACCATGTTTTTCCGGTGTCTCGTCCTTTATGAAGATCATTTATAAATCCTGCGAAACCTTGGCTAGTCTCGGTTAATGTGTAAGTGGCATCGGAGCGATTTATAAAAGTATCTGCTGCATAACCAGGTGCTTTAAAAGAAAAACTGATTTCATTATCCGATATTCTAAAATCGGCAACGGCTCCTTTTGCTTTGTATTTCGTTCTGAAATATTCGACAATGGCTAACTTCTGAATTTTTAAAGTATCCTTTGAACTCACCCAATTTTTGTTAATTGCTCCTTTGTTTTGGGTAATAACTGCATTCTTTTGAAAATAATCGGCATGATTTAAGGTTAGTCCCGTAACCGAAAAAAACAGGATAATTATAAAACTAATCATCGAAAGATAAATATGCAACCACCTCGAGGCTTTGGCAATAAACTTCTTTTTCATCTTACTTCTTTTTGATTTCTAATGAAGCCGACGCCACTTCGGGATTACTTGCTAATTCAATTTTGTTGGCTTTGTTGTTTACCTTAATTTCTTGAGTAATCAATTGGTAACCTCCATGTTCTCTAGCCACTTCGATGTTTAGTGTGTAAATACCTTGTTTTACAAAGTCGCCACTATCTGTTTTTCCGTCCCATTTTATGGCATATTTACCAGCCGATCTCGTGGCACTTGCAACAGAATTTATCGATTGTGTTTCGGCATTAAATTTCGAATAATTCGCGCTATACCAAGCACGTAAATGATTTATCCAACGGGGTTTATTAAACCAAACCGTCAAAGTTCTAACGGGAGCTTTGTCTTTATTTTCGACCCAAATAGCTACAAACGGTCTTCTAGCACCTCCTTGTATTTGAGCTAATTCTAGATTCACCGTTAGCTCATAAGCGGGATCCCATTGGTCATTTTTGACAACTAGGTTATTCGCAACAGCATTATTTTCTTTAGCAATTTCAATTGATGTCCAATTATTACTTTGAATTCGTTCGCCGTCTTTTGTAATAATTAAATAAGCTGCATCCGGAAATTGTTTGGCTAATTCTACACTTTCGGTAACGGATAATACATTGAAGGCTGTTGCCAAAGCGCCAGCGTCGGTAGCATTATTGGCTACAACTGTTGCCGAAATACTATTTTCGGCAGGAAAGCCTGTTCTGGGATCAACAATATGCGAAAACCATTGGTCGCCAATTAAATTACCTCTTTTATAATTCCCACTTGTGGCAATAAACTGATTTTGAATTCGGACAATATCAATCGCTGCATCATTGATGGCACTCGCTTTTGGATTAGCAATTTCTACTGTTTCTTTTTGATTTCCAGCGACTAAAATATCACCTCCAATATTCATAACAACGCTTTCTACACCTGTTTCTTCAATCACTTTTTTGGTTGCATGATCGATGATATAACTTTTTACGAAAGTATTTAGCATCAAAGGTGCATTTGTTAGATGGGTAACGGTACCATTGGTATAATCGATTGTCCAATGCTTTTGATTCACTGTCGCAATCGCTGTTTGAATACTTTCTTTAGAAGGTAAAATTTGATTTTTCTCTGCCGTTTTCCATACTTGGCATACTACTTCTGCGGCAGGATCCAGCGCACCTTTGGTTTTTGATTTCCAAGAATCGAATAAACTCAAAACCTCTATAAGTTCTTTAGATGCTTTTACAGGAGTGTTTTGAGTTTGCATCCACAAACTAAACTCACTGTTTTTGTCATAAGCACTTACAATTTTCGAAAGCCTATTAATTTCATTTAATGCAATTTTTTCGGCATTTGAAGCTTGTTTATTCGAGCTTGTTTTTATTTTCATTTCAAAAGAAGTTCCCAATACATTCTCGAATTGAGATTTGAAAACCTTTACGGTTTTGTCTTTCGTTTTTATTGGATTTATGCCACTTGCGAAGGTCACAGAAATAGCAAATAAGAATATTAAATAAGAACAAGTGTGTAGCTTATTTTTAAAAGAAGTAGGGATCATAAATTTAATTTAACAATTTTGACCAAAAATAGTCAAGAAGGTTTAATTCGAATGCTATTTTTTTTTAATAAATTATTAAGTTTAATTTAGCTGTCGTTTTTAATAATACAATCTAAAATCGAGTTGTTTACAAAGTGCATAATGCTTTTCATATAAAGATTCTACAATTTCGATGACATCATCTTGAGCTTGGCAAAAGCCAAAAAAAGCTTTGTCAATAGGAATACTGCTTAAGTTTTTAGATACAGCTCCATAACCCGAAACAGCTCTTGCACCTGTAATATCAAGAAAGTATTGCGCTTCTTCCTCACTTAAATCTAAGGCTTTGAGATTGGCAAAATGCAAAATTTTACCTTTCATTTTTCCCTCAAAGAGTTCCGCTATTTCTTCTAAACTATAGTAATAGTCATTAAGGCAAATGTTATTTCCTTCGCCTGGCATGACAAGATAGATGATTTCATAATCTTTAAAATCATGATCGTCATAAAGTAAGGTATTTAGACTTTCTTCTAAACCCTCTATGGTGTCACATGTTTTATAAATACTAGGAATTCCTTGCTCAAAGGCAAGTCTTTCTAAATTTTTCACTACTTCGGTCGTAGTTTTTATTTCTACATCAGCAACCGCTTCGAGGCAGAAAATAAAGGTGTCATTATCCATTGAATTTTGGGCTAAAGCACAAATATAGGAATGTTTTATCAGAGTCAAAAATACTGGAGCTTTCTTAAAAATTTGTAATAAACAGCTTTTTATAATTTGTAACTTTAAAAATACTATGAGTTTTGAAATTTAAAATTTGATAACTAAAAAAGAGTAATTCGTTACGAAATCTTTAAACTTTTAACAGTATACTTAAAACAAAAAAACTTAATTTTGCAACACTAAAAATAAAAACACACATACTATGAGTTCATTTGACGTAGTCATTATAGGTTCTGGCCCAGGCGGATATGTATCAGCAATTCGTTGCGCACAATTGGGTTTTAAAACCGCCATTATCGAAAAATATTCCACTCTTGGAGGAACTTGCCTTAATGTAGGTTGTATTCCATCGAAAGCATTATTAGCCTCGTCTCATCATTTTAGCGAAATCTCCCATTTTGCAGATCACGGAATTGAAGTTTCGGGTGAAGTAAAAGTGAATTTAGAAAAAATGATTGCTCGCAAACAAGCCGTTGTGGATCAAACCTCAGGCGGGATCAATTATTTGATGGACAAAAACAAAGTAACTGTTTTGAACGGTCTTGGTTCATTTGTAGATGCAACTCATGTTGCTGTTGCAAAAGCCGACGGGACATCGGAAACTATCGAAGCTAAAAATATTATTATCGCAACAGGTTCTAAACCATCATCGTTGCCATTTATCAAAATAGATAAAGAAAGAATCATCACTTCAACCGAAGCTTTGTCATTGAAAGAAGTACCCAAACACCTTGTTATTATTGGTGGTGGTGTTATCGGTATTGAACTTGGTCAAGTTTATTTACGATTAGGAGCACAAGTTTCGGTAGTAGAATTCATGGATAGAATTATTCCAGGTATGGATGCTTCATTGTCTAAAGAATTGACCAAAGTCTTGAAAAAACAAGGAATGAAATTCTACGTTTCGCACAAAGTGAAATCAGTAGAAAGAAACGGTGATGCTGTAACGGTTCAAGCTGAAAATGCAAAAGGCGAAATCATCACGCTCGAAGGCGATTATTCACTGGTTTCTGTAGGGCGTCGTCCTTATACAGATGGATTGAATGCTGATAAAGCCGGAGTAAAAATTTCGGATAGAGGACAAGTGGAAGTAAACGATCATTTACAAACAAATGTTCCAAATATTTACGCAATTGGTGATGTTGTTCGTGGAGCAATGTTAGCACACAAAGCAGAAGAAGAAGGAACAATGGTTGCCGAAATCATTGCAGGACAAAAACCACACATCAATTATAATTTGATTCCAGGAGTTGTTTATACTTGGCCAGAAGTGGCTGCGGTTGGGCAAACGGAAGAACA
>CAILTC010000396.1 GCA_903837025.1 uncultured Bacteroidota bacterium
AGCGGCCAATTTTACTATGAACAGAAAAGCCATTCGGGATTTGGCTGCCAAAGAATTGGGATTAAAAACCGCCAAATATCGTTATGCAACAACTGCCGATGAGTTACGAAAAGGAGTTGAAGCTGTCGGAATACCATGTGTCGTAAAACCTTTAATGTCGTCTTCAGGTAAAGGCCAATCGACCATAAAAACAGAAAACGATATTGAGAAAGCTTGGAATTATGCCGTTGAAGGTTCCCGTGGTGATGTAGTAGAAGTCATTGTTGAGGCGTTCGTTAAATTCAATTCCGAAATCACTTTATTGACCGTTACCCAAAATAATAATCCCACTCTTTTTTGCGCTCCAATAGGTCATCGACAAGAACGTGGCGATTATCAGGAAAGCTGGCAGCCTGCTAGAGTTTCTGATGCGGCTTTATTCGAAGCACAAGATATGGCCGAGAAAGTGACTGAAGCTCTGGGCGGTGCAGGACTTTTTGGAGTAGAATTTTTCCTCACCAATGAGGGCGTTTATTTCTCGGAATTGTCGCCAAGACCTCATGATACCGGAATGGTAACTTTGGCTAATACCCAAAACTTTAATGAATTCGAATTGCATTTACGAGCCATTTTAAGCTTACCCATTTTCGAAATTAAATTAGAAAAAGCAGGAGCGAGTGCCGTTATTTTAGCGGCGGAACATGCCGAAAACCCTACTTATACTGGGATCGAAAAAATAGCCGCTTTGCCCAAAACTGATTTTAGGATTTTTGGAAAACCCACTTCAAGACCCTATCGAAGAATGGGTGTTGCATTAGTCAATGACAACACAGAAACGCCAATTGAAAATTTAATTCAACGTGCCAAAGAAGCCGCCAATTTGGTAACTGTAAATTCGTAATGCAATTAATTCTAGAAAATATAGCCAAGCACATTTCCCTTACTCCAGAAGAGCAGGAACTTTTTTTGTCGAAAACTGAAATCCATCCTTACAAAGCAAAAACTATTTTGCTTAAAGCTGGAGAAGTCTGCAAAAACTCCTACTTTGTAAATTCAGGTGTATTGCGAAGTTTCAACATCAACGACCATATTGTCGAACATGTAATGAGTTTTGCTTGCAAAGGTTGGTGGATTAGCGATATGTACGGCTTAATTTCTCAGAAACAAGGAGATCTTTTTATCGAAGTTATCGAAGATGCCGAAGTGGTTTTACTTTCCAAAGAAAATCAAGAACAATTGTATCATGATATCCCAAAACTAGAGCGGTTTTTTCGAATTTTAACCGAAAATGCATTGGTTGCCAATCAGCAACGAATTATGGACAACCTGAGTTTATCCGCCGAAGAAAGGTTTGAAAAATTTTCAAAAAAATACCCTTCCCTTATTCAACAAGTCCCTCAAAAACAAATCGCGTCTTTCATAGGTGTTACTCCTGAATTCTTTAGTAAAATGAAAGCAAGACTTCTAAAAAAATAGCCTAGTTATTTTTAAATAAAATTACGTTCTTAATCTAGGTTATGTACCATTTCTCAAAGACGACTTTATCTTTGTACAATAAAATATAAAAATCATGGAAAATACAGTTTTACACAAAGCAGCGACAAGAGGACTTGCTGATATAGGTTGGTTAAAGAGTTTTCACACGTTTAGTTTTTCTAATTATTACGATCCAGAAAGAATGAACTTCGGAGTTTTACGAGTTTTAAACGATGACACTGTTGCCTCAGGAATGGGTTTTGGAACGCATGGACATCAAAACATGGAAATTATTTCTATCCCGTTAGAAGGCGATTTGGAACATCAAGATAGTATGGGAAACAAAACCGTGATAAAAAATGGTGATATACAGGTGATGAGTGCTGGAACGGGGATTAAACACAGTGAATACAACAGAAATCTGGATTCGTTGGTCAAATTTTTGCAAATTTGGGTTATACCAAATCAAGAAAATGTGACTCCTCGATACGACCAAATTACTTTAAATCCAGAAGACCGCAAAAACAAATTACAACAAATTTTATCTCCAAATCCAGAAGACGAAGGGGTTTGGATTCATCAAAATGCTTGGTTTCATTTGGGTCAATTAGACAAAGATTTTGGAACAACATACACCTTTAAGAAAAAAGGAAATGGCGTTTATGCTTTCGTTCTAAAAGGGGATCTAACTATAAATGGTCAAGAATTAAATACTCGTGACGGTTTTGGCCTTTGGAATATTGACCAAATAGACATCAAAGCAAGTACTGATGCCGAAATTTTATTGATGGAAGTTCCTATGCAACTGTAACAGGTATAAAAATAAAACAAACGGCTCTATTTCTACGAAGCTGAGCCGTTTTGGGTTGATTCTAGTTTCTATGTTTCTGATAAATCCCAAAAAAACACTATTTTTGCAAAAGTTTACCATTCCCGACTATTGAGGAATATTAAACCATAAACTTTAAACTAAAAGAAATGAAAGCATACGTATTTCCAGGTCAAGGAGCGCAATTCATAGGAATGGGCAAAGACTTATATGAAAACTCAGCATTAGCAAAAGACTTATTCGAAAAAGCCAATGAAATTTTAGGTTTTCGCATCACTGATATCATGTTTGAAGGTACGGCCGAACAATTAAAAGAAACAAAGGTTACACAACCAGCAATTTTCTTGCATTCGGTAATATTGGCAAAAACTTTAGAAGATTTCAAACCAGAAATGGTCGCTGGACATTCTTTAGGTGAATTTTCAGCATTGGTTGCTAATGGTGTTTTATCCTTTGAAGACGGCTTGCGATTAGTTTCACAACGTGCTTTGGCTATGCAAAAAGCTTGCGAAATAAAACCTTCGACAATGGCGGCAGTACTAGGATTAGCAGACAATATAGTAGAAGAAGTTTGCGCCTCTATCGATGGAATTGTCGTTGCAGCGAATTACAACTGTCCGGGACAATTGGTGATTTCAGGAGAAACCACTGCAGTTGAAAAAGCTTGCGAAACAATGAAAGTTGCTGGGGCAAAACGTGCCTTAATATTGCCTGTAGGTGGTGGCTTTCACTCACCAATGATGGAGCCTGCAAGAGAAGAATTAGCAGCAGCTATAGAAGCAACAACTTTCTCTACACCTATTTGCCCAGTATACCAAAATGTGACCGCGAAAGCAGTTTCTGACGCTACAGAAATCAAGAAAAACTTAATCATACAATTGACCGCACCCGTAAAATGGACACAATCGGTACAACAAATGATTGCAGACGGAGCTTCTTTATTTACTGAAGTAGGTCCAGGAAAAGTATTAGCTGGATTAATTGGAAAAATTAACAGAGAAGCAATTACAACAAACGCATAAATTTTAAAAAAATAGTTTCAAGACAGTAGTAAGCAAATGTTTACTACTGTTTTTTTTTATTTCAAAGAAATACAGGATCAATTAATACGTTTCATGATTGAAAGCATTTAGATCTCAATTCAGAGGGGTCAGAAATATAGAATTCTTCCTTTATAGACTAACCAATATTTATGCATAATTTATTGCTCCACAGGTTTTGGGGATCAGGAACAAAATTGACACTAAAAAAGACAAGCTGTTATAGAAATCACATTAGACATGGCTAATTCTATGAAGTTAATAGCAAAAAAATGTTTTCCAAAAGCCATACATGTAACCGACCGTTTCCATGTACAAAAACTAGCCTTAGAAGCATTACAAGAAATTAGAATCAAGCACCGATGGTAAGCTATGGATATAGAGAATCAATCGATATTACAAGCTAAATCAGAAAACAAACCGCATACTCCCCAACTTTTAAGCAATGGCTATACTGTAAAACAATTATTAGCCAGAAGCCGCTATTTACTTTATAAATCCAGAGATAAGTGGACCGTTAACCAAGAAGAAAGAGCACGTCTTTTATTTGAGCTATATCCTGAAATAAAAACAGCTCACGCTTTA
>CAILTC010000397.1 GCA_903837025.1 uncultured Bacteroidota bacterium
TCAGTTAAGGATATCCACTTTTTTTATCTTACTTCTTTTATCGGAATTAATTCTCAAAAAACTACTTCAATTAAACCAATTATTACTAACCAAAACAAAAATTATTAAAAATGAACCGTTTTCTTATGCCTGGATTATAAATTTCCTATAATGATATTTAAGATTAACCAAATTTAAGGCTACTATAAAACATGACACATGATATTTATCATAATATCAAATTATTCTAAAAATTTCAATTTTAATGCTTCTGTCGGAATCATACAATGCTCTTTTTTGCCATACCATTTATATCGATTTTTAGCGATGTAATCATAAAGATGATTCCTAATTCCGGTGGGAATAATTTTGAATATAGTTCCAAAATGGAAAAATCCACCAAGGCTTTTTGCAATTTCTAATGCTGCCGAGGATTTGTAATAATAGGCAATTCCGGGCTGGTAGAGAATAACACTATCAATGTTTAAGGGATTGATTCCAATATGTTTTAGAATTTCTTGACCTAATTCGGATTGTAAAGCCACAAATCGAAACACATCTTTTTTATCGTGTTGAATCACAAATTGAACAGCGGAATCACACAAATTGCAAACACCATCAAATAGGATAATTTTTTTATTTTGGGGGAGATTCAGCATAATTTAAAATTATTTCTTAACCGCTTCAACCAGTTCCAACTCCTCCAAATTTACTTTAGAAGTAAATATTCCATAATTTACGGTTGCTTTATTTTTCTCAATGTTATCGATACTTCCCACTGCTTTTCCGTCGATCATTCGAACTCTATCGCCTAATTTCAGAATGTGTTTTGGCTTTTCGATAACAGGTTTTAGTTTCTTTTCTTTTTTCTCGATTCGAATTTCCTCAACCTTAACTTCGATTTCTTTGATGACTTCTTTTTTCTTTTCGACAATTGCCTTAGCTTCTTTTGGAGTCGCTTTAATGCGTTTTGAATTTTCGATTTCGACAATTTTCAAAAACTCACCAATCAGGTCTTTTTTGTTCTTATTATTGAAATATTTCTGAGCTATATCTTCTATTTTTTGTCCAATATAAATCGTTTTCTGGTTGCTATCGTACAATTCCTGATAGCTTTCCAGTTTTTGTTTGATTTTTACATTGATAGTTTCCATTTTCTTGCCTTCCTCACGCGCTTTTGTCTCTTCTTCTTTGAGCGTTTGCGAAGTTTTTTCCATTTTCGAACGCTCTTTTTGAAGTGTAGCTATTGTTTTGTCAAAACGTACTTTGCCGACTTCAATTTTCTTTTTTGCTCGATTGATTAAACTAAATGGGATTCCATTTTTCAAAGCAACTTCAAAGGTGAAGGAACTTCCGGCTTGACCTAAAACCAATTTATACATAGGTTCTAATGTTTTTTCATCGAATAACATATTGGCATTAATAGCAAAAGGCAATTCATTAGCCAGAATTTTCAGGTTTGAATAATGCGTTGTAATAATCCCGAAAGCTTCCCGATGATAGAATTCTTCTAAGAAAATTTCGGCCAAAGCGCCCCCTAATTCAGGGTCCGAACCTGTACCAAATTCATCAATTAGGAACATGGTTTTCTTGTTGCATTTCTTCAAGAAGTAGTTCATGTTCTTTAATCGGTAACTATAGGTACTTAGATGATTTTCAATAGATTGATTATCGCCAATATCGGTTAAAATCCTGTCGAATAAAAACGTTTCACTACGTTCGTGAACCGGAATCAGCATTCCAGATTGAAGCATTAATTGAAGTAAACCAACGGTTTTTAGTGAGATTGTTTTTCCTCCGGCATTAGGTCCAGAAATAACAATTATTCTGTTTTCTTGATTTAATTCAATAGTTTGCGGATGCGTAATTTCGTTTTTTTGTTTGTTATTCAAATACAAAATAGGGTGAAAGGCATCTCTAAAATACAACCTTCTATTATCAGTAATTGCGGGTAAAATTCCATTGATTCTATTGGCGTATTTTGCTTTGGCAAGATCGGAAAGCACACGTCTGAA
>CAILTC010000398.1 GCA_903837025.1 uncultured Bacteroidota bacterium
CGTGGAATTAATTCTTTCAACTTTTCACACATTTTTTTACCAATCGAATACGCGTTATCAGTGTGCATCAAAGATGACAAAGCATCCACAATATTAGCATTCAACAAGATATCAACTTTTACCAAATTTGAAGTTCGCATTCCAATTGGCGTATAATCAAACGAAGCATATCCTTTCGAAACCGTTTTTAATCGGTCATAAAAATCGAATACAATCTCGGCCAATGGCATATCAAAAGTCAACTCTACGCGTTCTGTTGTAAGGTAAGTTTGGTTCGTAATTAAACCTCGTTTTTCGATACACAAACTCATTACATTCCCAACAAAATCAGCTTTAGTAATAATCGTAGCTTTTATAAAAGGCTCTTCAACTCTTTCTAAACGAGAAGGTTCCGGCAAATCCGAAGGGTTATTGACCACAAGCGGAGTTTCGGGATGTTTCTTGGTATAAGCCAAATACGAAACGTTGGGAACTGTAGTAATTACAGTCATATTAAACTCACGCTCCAAACGCTCTTGAATAATTTCCATGTGCAACATTCCTAAGAATCCGCAACGGAAACCAAAACCTAAAGCCGCCGAACTTTCAGGAAGAAATACCAGCGAAGCATCGTTCAGCTGTAATTTTTCCATCGAGTTTCTCAACTCCTCGTAATCTTCAGTGTCAACAGGATAAATTCCCGCAAAAACCATTGGTTTCACATCTTCAAAACCATGTATTATATTGGTTGTTGGATTCTTGGCATCCGTCAACGTATCGCCCACTTTTACTTCTTTGGCTTCTTTAATTCCAGAAATCAAATAACCAACATCACCGGCAGAAATCACTTGTTTTGGAACTTGGTTCAGTTTCAAAGTACCAATTTCGTCCGCAAAATATTCATTTCCGGTAGCCATGAATTTTATTTTCTGACCTTTTTTTATTTGCCCGTTTTTCACACGAAAAATAACCTCAATTCCACGAAACGGATTGTAATGCGAATCGAAAATCAATGCTTGCAACGGTTCGTCAGGATTTCCTTTTGGAGGAGGAATTCTTTCGATAATGGCCGCCAAAATGTTTTCGACACCCAAGCCTGTTTTTCCCGAAGCGTGAATAATCTCTTCTAATTTGCAACCCAATAAATCAACTATATCGTCGCTCACTTCTTCCGGATTGGCACTTGGTAAATCCACTTTATTCAAAACCGGAATAATTTCCAAGTCATTTTCAAGCGCCAAATACAAGTTCGAAATCGTTTGTGCCTGAATACTTTGCGCTGCATCCACAATCAAAAGTGCGCCTTCGCAAGCCGCAATCGAACGAGAAACCTCATACGAAAAATCGACGTGTCCCGGCGTATCAATCAAATTCAGGATGTATTCTTGTCCTTTATAAGTATATTCCATCTGGATCGCGTGACTTTTTATGGTAATCCCACGCTCGCGTTCTAGGTCCATATTATCCAGCAATTGCGCCTTTTCTTCCCGAGCCGTAACAGTTTGTGTAGCGCCAAGAAGTCTGTCTGCAAGCGTACTTTTTCCGTGATCAATGTGTGCAATAATGCAAAAATTCCGTATATGTTTCATTTTCTATTTGTGTCAATTTTTTGGGCGTGACCCTCCGTAAAAACTACGGGTCGGGCTATTCGCTCTATCTTTTGTTCCGCTTTCGCTCCACAAAAGGATGCCGCTTCTATCCCTCACGCAAACTCTAATTGTGATAATTAATCTGCAAATATAGGTATTTTTTGATTGAAGATTTTAGATTAACGAATACTGATTTCAGATGTTGTGAAATCTGAAATCAGCATTCGTTAATCATCTATCAAAAATCTTTAGTACTTTTGCAAAAAAATTCCCTTGATAAAGATTGGCAACATAGTATTACCCGAATTTCCTTTACTTCTCGCCCCTATGGAAGACGTGAGCGATCCACCATTTCGTAGATTGTGCAAGCAACATGGTGCCGATTTGATGTATTCCGAATTTATTTCCTCCGAAGGACTCATTCGTGACGCCATCAAAAGCCGAATGAAATTAGACATTTTCGATTACGAACGCCCCGTTGGCATCCAGATTTTTGGTGGCGACGAAGAGGCAATGGCACTTTCCTCCAAGATTGTAACCACCGTAAAACCAGACATAATTGATATTAATTTTGGTTGTCCAGTCAAGAAAGTCGTTTGCAAAGGCGCAGGAGCCGGAGTGCTCAAAGACGTCGATTTGATGATTCGCTTGACACAAGCCGTTATCGATAGCACCGATTTGCCCGTTACCGTAAAAACGCGTTTGGGTTGGGACGATAATTCCATCAATATCGATGAGGTTGCCGAAAGATTACAAGATATTGGCGTAGCTGCTTTAAGCATTCATGCGCGTACTCGCGCCCAAATGTATAAAGGACATTCGGACTGGTCGCACATTGCTCGAGTAAAAAACAATCCTAGAATTACGATGCCTATTTTCGGAAACGGCGACATCGATTCTCCCGAAAAAGCATTGCATTATAAAAACGAATACGGCATCGACGGCATCATGATCGGTCGGGCTGCCATTGGTTATCCTTGGATTTTTGACGAAATCAAACATTACTTCAAAACGGGGGAGCATTTAGCAAAACCTACTGTTGCCGATAGAGTTGAAGCGGTACGCAATCATCTTACTTGGGCAATGGAATGGAAAGGTGAAAGACTCGGTATTGTAGAGACACGTCCGCATTACACTAATTATTTTAAAGGAATTCATTCTTTTAAACCCTTCAAACAACAATTGGTAACCTTAGACCGTCCCGAAGAATTATTTGCTATTTTGAATGAAATTGAATTGGCTTACACGGGTTACGAAGTAGTATAAAAACAACCTAGTTTTTGTAAAATATAAATTACTTTTGCTGAAAATTTTACAAATGAAAAAAATTATAGTTTTATCCTTCGTTTTATCGAGCATTATTGCAAAAGCGCAAGAGGTAAAACCCGTATCGGTAGAGAAAAATTTGAATAGTGTGCAGTTTGGCTTGTTGAGCCTTAGTTATCAGAATGAAACCAAATTAGACCGAAAAATAACATTAAGAAGCGAAATAGGATTTGCTACTGGAACTACTGCACGAAAATATTCCGATGGTCATTCAGAAACTTCCTTTTTAATTGTACCTTTTATAAATGCAGAACCTCGCTGGTATTATGGATTAGACCGACGCAGTCGCTTGAAAAGAGAAACGAAAAATAATAGTTCCAATTATATTTCGATTTTGACTTCTTTTGTGTCGTCTGACAGAACCGCTTTATTAAACACGAAAGGTTTTGAAGTTGCCCCTTATATAAATATAACTCCAGAATATGGCATCCGTCGAAGCGGAAAACATTTTTTTTCATAGTATTCTGCGGGAGTTGGGTATAGACATAATTTTTTTGACAAATCATGTTCTTATTCTGTTAATGAGAATCAATTAGTGTTGGATTTTCAGTATAAGATTGGCTATATCTTTTAGCTAATAAATTTCATAACCCTGATAGGGTTTACTTTAAAAATCTTAATCCAACAACTTCTTACTTACTCGACTACTCGCAATTAGTGAAGCGATAAAACCAAGCGTGACAATAGTAGCCATAACAATCAATACGTTTTCGATACTAAAAACTACGGGATAAGCCAGCGTTGGGGTAATCATTACTAGTTCAAAATGTTGTTGCAATAACACAATTGCAATTCCTAAAGTCAAGCCAATAATTCCGCCAAAAACGCTCAATAATGTACCTTGAAGCAGGAATATTTTGCGCAAATCCTTGATTTCGGTTCCCAGATTCAAGAGTGTTTTAAGGTTTCCTTTCTTGTCGAGAATCATCATAATTAATGCACCAATCAAGTTGAAAAGGGCAATAATAATAACCAATGTAAAGATCAAATACACGGCAAGATTTTCGGTATTCAACATTTTATACAGGGATTCGTTAAGCTGAGCCCTGTTTTTGATGGTGATTTTATGGTCGAATATGGTTTGGAGTTTTTTGGTAACAGCAGTTTCATCGGCGCCTTTTTTCAATTTAACTTCGATTCCCGAAATTTGATTGGGCTTGTATTCTAATAATTCCTGAGCCAAACCTAAATCGGCAAAGACATATTTAGAATCTAAGTCTTCGCTTACGGCATAAATCCCAACGGGAATGACAACCATTTTAGTAAAGGCTTCTTCGGGAGTTTCGATTGCTCCTTTTCCTGGTTTTGGAGCTAGAATTTCTAGAGTGTTATTGAAATCCAGTAAACCCATCGAAAATTTTTCCGAAATACCATAACCTACAACCACTTGATCCGAGTTCGGTTTGAACCAATCACCATTGTAAAGCTTCTTTTTAATGTCGTTTACTTTGGTGAATTGGGAGTCAACTCCTTTTAAGTATGTGACTAGCTGTTTTTCGTTGAAAGTAAACAAAACGCGTTCTTCTATTATTTTACTATAAGACACGGCGCCTTCAATTTCTTTGATTTGCTTTTCTTGAACAGGAGAAATGAAGAATGATTTTCCTAAAGTACTGCTTATTTTTAAGTCAGGATCAATCTCATTCGAAAACGAAAGACTGAAAACTTTTAACCCGCTAAAAACGGATAATACAACAAACAAAGCCATTGCGCCAACAATTATTCCCAAACTGGCAATACGATTGATGATATTAATTGCATTGTTTTTGTTGCTGCTAAAAATATAACGTTTGGCTATGTAAAGGGGGAAATTCAATTTTATTGAAATCTACGTTTGTCTAAAAGATCACGATTTTCTATAGGATTTTCTTTAGAAGCCAAGGCATTATCAATTTTTTCAATATAATCTAATGAGTCATCGATGAAGAAAACCAAATTAGGCACTTTTCGCAATTGCAAACGTACTCTTTGTGATAAATCGTGTTTGATTAATTTCGAATTTGTTTTTATAGCCACTAATGTTTCCTTTGCTTTTTCTTGTGGAAAAATGCTTAAATGTATTGTAGCTACTGACAAATCTGTAGTAACGCTAACTTTAGATACTGAAATAACCAAATTTGAAACTCCGTTTTTTCTCACTTCACCTTGTAGAATGTCGACCAAATCTTTTTGGA
Source organism: uncultured Bacteroidota bacterium (assembly GCA_903837025.1). Classification (GTDB taxonomy): domain Bacteria; phylum Bacteroidota; class Bacteroidia; order Flavobacteriales; family Flavobacteriaceae; genus Flavobacterium. The sequence continues at coordinate 5,069 of CAILTC010000398.1, forward strand.
TAACACCACCTATTTTTTTCTGTCTATTTGTTTCCATGCTGCAAAAATACGATTTTTTTAGAGCCACAATCGTGCAAAGCCACAAAGTTTAGATTTAAAGCGATGAAAACAGCCATTTTGAACCCTTAATTTTAATTATATTTACATAAAATTTGTGTTTTTTGGAACTTTAAGAGAAAATAGTAAACAATGAAAAAAATTGAACATATAGGAATTGCGGTTAGTAATTTAGAAGAAGCCTCATTAATTTATGAAAAACTTTTTGGAGCACCATCTTATAAACAAGAGGAAGTAGCTAGCGAGGGAGTTAAAACAGCTTTTTTTATGAATGGGCCTAATAAAATTGAACTTCTAGAAGCGACAAATCCCGAAAGTCCCATTGCAAAATTTATTGCCAAAAAAGGGGAGGGAATTCATCATATTGCTTTTGATGTTGAAGATATTATTTCGGAAATTGATCGCTTAAAAAAGGAAGGATTTATTGTTTTGAATGAAATCCCCAAAAAAGGTGCCGATAATAAATTGGTGGCTTTTCTACATCCAAAAAGTACAAACGGAGTTTTAATCGAATTATGTCAAGAAGTTAGATAATTCAAAAAAAGCATCCTTTTGATGCAGTAGTAATTGTTTACTTCTGCATCAAAAGAGTGCTTTTTATTTATCCTAAATCAGTTTTAAGAACTAGATTTTTTAGATTTAAAATAAGCCTTCGATAGATAAATATCTTTCGCCGGTGTCATAATTAAAGGTTAGTACAACCGCTCCGTCTGGAATTGACTCTAGTTTTTTGGCTACAGCCGCCAATGAAGCTCCAGTAGAAATTCCCACAAGAACACCTTCTTCTTTGGCAATTCTTCTGGCGTATTCAAAAGACTCGTCTTTACTTACTTGAATCACTTCGTCGATTAATTCACTTCGGAAAATAGAAGGAATAAAACCGGCTCCAATTCCTTGTAAAGGATGAGGTCCTGGTGCGCCACCGCTTAATACTGGAGATAATTCGGGCTCTACGGCAATTACTTTTAAATTAGGATATTTAGCTTTCAACACTTTTGCGATTCCGGTAATATGTCCACCTGTTCCTACGCCTGTTATAACATAATCTAATCCATTAGGAAAATCGGCAAGAATTTCTTGTGCTGTAGTTCTTTCGTGAACTTTAACATTTGCAGGATTGTCAAACTGTCTTGGTGACCAAGCATTTGGAGTTTCTAAGACTAATTCTGCTGCTTTTTCGATAGCACCTTTCATTCCTTTTTCGCGTGGAGTAAGCACAAATTCGGCACCATAAATTTCCATTAATTTTCTGCGTTCTACACTCATCGATTCTGGCATTACCAGAATCACTTTATATCCTTTTACGGCAGCTACCAATGCAATTCCAATTCCGGTATTACCAGAAGTAGGTTCTATGATTACGCTTTCAGCGTTCAATAAACCTTTGCTTTCGGCATCTTCTATCATTGCAAGGGCAATTCTGTCTTTGATGCTATTTCCGGGATTCGATTTTTCTAATTTAATCCAAACTTCTTTGCTGTTTCCAAACAACTTATTAATTTGAACTACTGGTGTTTTTCCAATAGTTTCTAAAATGGTTTTTGCTCTCATTTTTGTTATGTTATGATTCTAATTATCCGATTTGCACTTTGCTTTTTAAGCAAGGCTAATTTACGTAAAAATAGATTACGGATTAAATTAAGCAAACAAAAAACCCTCACATTGCTGCAAGGGTTTCTAAAAAAACAAAACCCGACAGGTTTTTAAAACCTGTCGGGTTTGAAATATAATTAAAATCCAGATTTAATATCTGTAATATTCTGGTTTGAATGGACCTTCAACGGGAACACCAATATAATCAGCTTGGTCAACACGTAAAGTTTCTAATTCAACACCTAGTTTAGCTAAGTGCAACATAGCCACTTTTTCATCTAAATGTTTAGGTAACATATATACGTCATTGTTGTATGCCGCGCTGTTTTTCCATAATTCAATTTGAGCTAAAGTTTGGTTGGTAAATGAGTTACTCATTACGAAACTTGGGTGACCTGTAGCACAACCAAGATTTACCAAACGACCTTCGGCCAAAATGATGATATCATTTCCTGCGATTGTATATTTGTCAACTTGTGGTTTGATTTCGATTTTTGAAGCACCGTGGTTTTCGTTCAACCAAGCCATGTCAATTTCGTTATCAAAATGTCCGATATTACAAACGATAGTTTTGTCTTTCATTTTTTCGAAATGAGAACCAAGAACGATGTCTTTATTTCCAGTTGTAGTAATGATAATATCGGCAGTTGCAATAACAGTGTCCAATTTTTTTACTTCAAAACCGTCCATTGCAGCTTGAAGCGCACAAATTGGGTCAATTTCTGTAACGGTAACAATAGATCCTGCACCTCTAAAAGAAGCAGCAGTTCCTTTTCCTACATCACCATAACCACAAACGATTACTCTTTTTGCAGCAAGCATGATATCAGTGGCACGACGAACAGCATCAACAGCAGATTCTTTGCAACCGTATTTATTATCAAATTTCGATTTAGTAACCGAGTCATTTACATTGATAGCAGGCATTGGCAATGTTCCCGCTTTTACTCTTTCGTACAATCTGTGAACACCAGTTGTAGTTTCTTCGCTCAAACCTTTAATACCAGCAACTAATTCTGGGAAACGGTCAATAACCATATTGGTCAAATCACCACCGTCATCAAGAATCATATTCAATGGTTTTCTGTCTTCGCCAAAGAATAAAGTTTGCTCGATACACCAGTCAAAATCCGGCTCGTTCAAACCTTTCCAAGCATAAACTTGAATTCCGGCAGCAGCAATTGCAGCAGCAGCCTGATCTTGAGTAGAGAAAATATTACAAGAACTCCAAGTCACCTCGGCACCAAGAGCAATTAAAGTTTCAATCAAAACCGCAGTTTGTATTGTCATGTGCAAACATCCTGCAATACGTGCGCCAGCAAGAGGTTGTTCGTTTTTGTATTCCGCACGAAGCGCCATTAAACCTGGCATTTCGGCTTCGGCCAATTCAATTTCTTTTCTTCCCCAAGCTGCTAGAGAAATGTCTTTAACTTTGAAAGCCACATAAGGCATAGTCGTTGTACTCATTTATAGTATATTTGTATTGTA
>CAILTC010000399.1 GCA_903837025.1 uncultured Bacteroidota bacterium
CGATTTAATTACCGGAGCAATAGCAGCAATGGCGCTTCCACCACAAATTGCAGTTCCGCATGAAATCAAGTGCGAAGTTTTCTTTTCGATTTTGAACCATTTACCTAATAAAGTTCCTAAAATCAAGGTGCTAAAAATAGATGCAATAGTAAAGAAAAAACCCTCCTTGCCTGCCGAAAAAGCATTGTTTACATTCATACCAAATCCTAAACCCACAACAGAAACCTGTAACAAAATATGAGTTGCTTTGTGATTAAGCGGCAAATAAGGATGCCCCGAAAGATTCGCAACAATGAGTCCCAACAATAAAGCAATTGGCGGAGAAACTAAAGACGTCATACAAAACAACAGCAACAAAATGAAAATAATTCGTTGTTGCGTTCTACTTATTTTAAAGTAAAAAGGAGGTTCTTTATGAATAGTATTTTTAGAAGTTTCCAATGTAAAATAGTTGAATGATTATTGTACAAAGGTGAGTCGATTAATTCATTATTACTAATCGTTTAATATAATCTGCTATAACTTTAAATTATAATAACTTGTCATGTATTTTATAAATAATTCCGAAAGCGCATCTGTTTTTCCTTGTAAAGTAATGCTATAAAAAAAACGTTCTATAACTAAATTATCAACATCAAGAATAACTAATTCGTCGTTTTTAAGCTCTTTTTCTATGGCGTGAATTGATATAAAAGCAACACAATCCGAATTCATCAAATACGATTTTATACTTTCGGTGCTTCCTAATTGCATTTCAATTGTTAATTGAGAAAGATTAATTCCAAAAGGTTTTAAAGCATAATCAATTACTTCAAGTGTTCCTGAACCTTGTTCTCGCATCACAAATCGCATCGATTTTAAATCAGCTATATCAAGTCTTTCTATTTGGGTTAAGGAATTTTTACTATTGCAAACCAATACCAACTCGTCCTTTAAAAATTCGGTGTATTTAATGGATTGATTTTTCGATTGCCCTTCAACAATTCCAATTTCGATTTCTTTATTCAGCAACGCTTTCTCAATTTGTTCGGTATTTCCGTTGAGCAAGTTGACTTTTATTTCTTGCAGTTTTTGATGAAAATGAGCCAAAAGTGGCGGAATTACATATTGCGAAATCGTGGTGCTCGCTCCCAACCGAAGTAATCCTCGCTGCTGATGAATCAAAGCGCTCATATCAAAATCGATTTCCCGATAGACTTCAAAGATGTTTTTGGTATGTTTTAATAATAAGTCACCCGCATTGGTTAGCGCAATTTTAGAACCGTTTCTCTCAAAAAATTTAATTTTGTATTGTTCTTCCAATTCCTGAATATGCTTAGAAACAGCTGGTTGAGTAATGAATAATTCCTTCGCTGCTTTTGTAAAACTCAATCTGTTGGCAACAGTAAAAAATACTTTTAGTCTAAAATCCATAATTTATTTTTATTGCATTTATCGGAATTACCAACTACAACATTCCATGATATTTCCGGATAAACCATTCCGCAGCAAGTGAAATTACAATTATAATTAGTAACCAAATCCAGTCGATCAAAGGCGTTTTTGTTACAACCGCTTTCTGAATAGCTTTATAATTTTCATTGTCTAAAAGTGTTTTTATCAAAGCATCAACTTGATTAGGGTAATGCACTTTTCCTTTTGTTTGCTGGGCTAATTGGCTCAATTTCTCCACGTCTGGATTTACAAATTGCTTTTCGATGTCAAAATCTAAGATTTCAAAATGGCTTGAATACGTTGTATTTGAATTTAATTCCTTCACAGAAAAATTATATTGTCCCGCTAATAATCCATCCAGATTCACTTTAAAGGAGTTATTTCCTTTTAATAAATCATAGTTTTTGGTTTGCTTCGTTTTGATATTCATTACCGAAATTGTCAAACGTGCTTTTTCGTCGAATTCGTAGTTTTTGTTAAAATACTGC